>CAVHBE010000041.1:8630-13433 GCA_963634045.1 Methanobrevibacter smithii | reverse complement strand
CTGCTCGGCGGCGTCATCGGGCATGTACTCGCGATGCTGCTTGGCGTCGAAACTCTCCTCGAACACACGGCAACCGTTGCGCTTGATGATACGTCCCGGCACGCCCACGACGGTGCAGTTGTCGGGGACGTCCTTAACGACGACCGAGTTGCCGCCGATCTTGACGTTGTTGCCGATGCGGATGTTGCCGAGCACCTTGGCGCCCGTGCCCACCGTGACATTGTTGCCCAGGGTGGGGTGACGCTTGCCGGTCTCGTTGCCGGTGCCGCCGAGCGTGACGCCCTGGTAGAGCACACAGTTGTCGCCCACAATGGTGGTCTCGCCGATGACGACGCCCATGGCGTGGTCGATAAAGAAGTGCTTGCCAATCTGCGCGGCAGGGTGAATCTCGACGCCGGTGATGTGGCGGGTGATTTGCGAGAGCACGCGGGCGAGCGAGCGATGACCGTGCTCCCACAGCCAGTGCTCGGGCACGTGGTTCCACTTGGCGTGCAGGCCAGGATAGGAAAGGAAGATGACCAGACCGTTTTGCGCGGCGGGGTCCTGCGCCTGGACGGTCTTGATGTCCTCGCGAATGGTATTGATAAAGCTCACCGGCCGCCCTCCCTTAGCGCCATGGCAATGCGATTCAATAAAGTATAGCGATTCGCTAGGGATTAAAAAGGACAATCTTGGCGGCTTTGCGCTACAAGTGTCAGTTATGCAAACTTGCTGGTAATGGAGTCATGCTTTTGTGGAGTTGCGCACGAGGGGGCACCGCAACCGTATACTGGTCAACTTGGACGTATCCGCGCCCACAACTGAGAGGTTTTACTTCATGGGTTTCATCAATTTTATTGCCGAGCTGCTTAAGGACCCGCGCACCGCGATCGCCAGCTGGATCGCCGCCGGCCCGCTTATGGCCTACGGCTGCGTGTTCCTGATCATCTTTATCGAGACGGGCGTGGTGTTCTTCCCGTTCCTTCCCGGTGATTCGCTGCTGTTCGCCTCGGGTTTCTTTGCCCACAACGGCGGCTTTAACATCGTGGCGCTTCTGGCCACCGCATGGGCCGCTGCCATTTTGGGCGATCAGTGCAACTTTATGATCGGTCACTTCTTTGGCCGCAAGATCATCGCTTCGGGCAAGGTCAAGGCCATGACGCCCGAGCGCATCAAAAAGTCCGAGGACTTCTTGGACAAGTGGGGTCACCTGGCCATCTTCCTGGGTCGCTTCTTCCCGTTTATCCGCACCTTTGTGCCCTTTATCGCTGGCATGGGCGGCATGCACTGGCGCAACTTTGTCGTCTTTAACGTGCTGGGCGGCATTACCTGGTCGACGGTCTTTACGCTGCTGGGCTACTTCTTTGGCGGCATTCCCTTTGTGCAGGAGCACTTTGAGCTGCTGATTATCGGCATCGTTGCCGTGTCGATCATCCCGACCGTGGTCGGTCTGGTTAAGGCCAAGCTGGGCAAATAGAACGCCTAGCTCGAGCCAGCGCGCAGACCGTACAGTTGAGGCCCGTCACCGTTTACGGTGGCGGGCCTCTTCAGCTTCGGTCAAATGAAAATACTTTACTTAGTTAAAGAAAAGCGTTTTATCAGACGCGCGTGCGGAGTACAATCTCGTGCATGCGAATCGACGTGCCATCGGCTTTGATGCTGCTCGCGTGTCCCGTCCGGCTCTACGCTCCGGGCGTGCGACGTTGCGACGCGGTCGGCCTCGGTCCTTGCGTGCGGGTTCGCGAGTATGCAACTGTGTATGTAAGGAGCGACATATGACTGTCGAGAAGAAGGATATCGATTGGGGTAGCCTCGGCTTTGGCTACATGAAGACCGATTACAGCTACGAGGCCCATTGGAAGGACGGCGAGTGGGACGAGGGCGGCCTGACCACCGACCACACCCTGCATGTCTCCGAGTGCGGCGGCATCTTCCATTACTGCCAGGAGGTCTTTGAGGGCCTGAAAGCCTACACCGCCGAGGACGGCAGCATCGTCTGCTTCCGTCCCGACATGAACGCCGAGCGTATGTACAACTCTGCCCAGCGCCTTGAGATGCCCCCGTTCCCCAAGGACAAGTTCGTTGAGGCCGTCAAGCAGGTCGTTTCTGCCAACGCCGCCTGGGTTCCGCCCTTCGGCTCCGGCGCGACCCTGTACGTGCGTCCGTTTATGATCGGCTCCGGTGACGTGATCGGCGTGGCTCCCGCTCCTGAGTACACGTTCCGCATTCTCGTGACCCCGGTCGGTCCGTACTTTAAGGGTGGCCTCAAGCCCGTCAAGCTGCGCGTTTCCGAGTATGACCGTGCCGCACCGCACGGCACCGGCAACATCAAGGCCGGCCTCAACTACGCCATGTCCCTTAAGCCCACGATGGAGGCCCATCGCGAGGGCTATGCCGAGAACCTGTATCTCGACTCCGAGTCCCGCACCTATGTCGAGGAGACCGGTGGCGCCAACGTCCTGTTCGTGAAGGAGGACGGCACCCTCGTCGTTCCTCAGTCGCACACCGACTCCATCCTGCCCTCTATCACCCGTCGTTCGCTCGTTCAGGTTGCTCAGGACCTGGGTATGACCGTCGATCAGCGCCCCGTCGAATGGGCCGAGGTCAAGGCCGGCACCTTTGTGGAGTGCGGCCTGTGCGGCACCGCTGCCGTCATCTCCCCGGTTGGCGAGATCGACAACAAGGTTTACGGCGCCGACGAGACCGTGACCTTCCCGGCTGGCTACACCGAGATCGGTCCTGTGATGAAGAAGCTCCGCGAGACCCTGACTGGCATCCAGTCCGGTGCTGTCGAGGACAAGCACAACTGGGTTTACACCGTCGCGTAATTTGTCTTACCTATCCGGGCAGAGAGCAAGTTCCCTCCCGGCGCGTCCTCGGACATGCAAGAAGCCCTCGCTGCGCACTTCGTGCGGCGAGGGCTTCTTGCGTCCTGCGGAGTGCGCCGGAAAGGAGGGTCGCCCTTTTGTTTTGCTTCGCGCCATGTGGGGGCGGTGGCGACGTGCATTTTTGCGAGTATTCTGCAATCGAAGGCCCCTGCATACCGGCCTCGGGCAAAAAATCGGGATTTCTCGATGTTTTCTACGGATGATGGGCGGGGTTATGGGCTGACAGCGTTTGATTTGCAGGGATATTCGCGGTCTTTGGCATTTATCGTGGCGCCCGAAGCTCTTGGTTATGTTGAATACTCCTAAAAATGCACGGCGCTTAGAGGGGGACCTTCGCGAAAAAGGAAACCGCCCCGTCGAAGTATGCATTCGACGGGGCGGTTTATGCATTTGGCCGATTAAGGATGCGCCGCCAAACTACTAGAACTTGACGGTCGGGGCCTGGCGGGCTGCTTCGGCGGCCTCGAAGCCCTGGCGCTCCTTAAACTGGAAGATGCCGGCAAAGATGACAGCCGGGAACGTTTGAATGGCGTTGTTGTAGCTGAGCACGCAGTCGTTGTAGCTCTGGCGTGCATAGCTAATCTTGTTCTCGGTATCCTCGAGCGATGCCTGCAGCTGCGTAAAGTTGGTGTTTGCCTTAAGATCTGGATAGGCCTCGGCCACAGCGAAGAGCTGGCGCAGTGCGCCGGTCAGCACGTTGTCGGCTTCCATCTTGGCCTCGGGCGTGGTGGCCTTGACGGCGGTGTTACGCGCGCTGATCACGGCGGAGAGCGTCTCCTGCTCGTGCTTGGCGTAGCCCTTGACGGTCTCGACCAGGTTGGGGATCAGGTCGTTACGGCGCTGCAGCTGCGTATCGATGTTCTGCCAGGCGTTATCGATGCGGTTACGCTTGGTGACCATGTTGTTGTAGATGCCGGCGATGGCGCAGGCAATCACAATGACAACAACGATGCCGATGATGACGGGAAGCATGATGTCTCCGTTTCGAATGGCCGCGGCGGCATGCGCCAGCTGCCGTTGGTATAACGCTACTAGTATACCCGCAACGTTTTGCCGTGCCGAACTTTCCGGTAAGCGTTGTGTTTTCGGCGGGGCCGGCACCGGGGCAAAGCGCGCGAGGTACAGGTGTAAGATATGCGACAGATTGACGAGTGTTGTCTTTGCCCTGAGGATGGCGATACCAGTGGACCTTCGCATTAAGAAAACCTACCGCTCCCTGTTCGATGCCTTCACCGAGCTTCTCGAGGAGCATCGGTTTGAGGACCTGACGGTTGCCATGCTGTGCGACCGCGCCATGATTCGCCGCACGACGTTCTACAAGCACTTTCGCGACAAGAACGATTACTTTGCCTTTTATATCGATGAGCTCATGTCGGGCTTGCCGCAAAAACAGCCCGATGAGGCCGACGCAGTGTCTGCCGAGGACGTGCGCGCGCTTCGGCACGCGATTTTGGACGATGCCATGGATTTGATTCTGACGCACGAGCGGCTCATGGATAACATTTTGGCAAGCAGCATGTCGGGCATGTTGACCAACGTTATTTGCGACCGCATTGCCCGCTCCATCCGCGAGCGTGTGATGAACATGCTTGCCGAGGATGCCCTGGCCCCCGTGTCACTCGAGACGACGTCTGAGTTTGTCGCCGGCGGTATTATTCGACTTTTCACGATATGGTGGGAATCGGGCCACGATTTTGAGCGTCGACCCGAGATAGCCGACGTGGTCGATGCGCTGTTTGAGCGGACCATGACACCGGTGAATCACTAAAGTGGCGGAGAGAGGGGGATTCGAACCCCCGGAACGCTCTCGCGCTCAACGGTTTTCAAGACCGCCGCATTCAACCGCTCTGCCATCTCTCCGTGAGTCGTAATGATAGCATCGTTTTGAATTTGCAACAGGGAAGGCGAACGATGACGATCACCGAAATCGACGAGA
>CAVHBE010000041.1:0-8620 GCA_963634045.1 Methanobrevibacter smithii | reverse complement strand
TCGCGCGGGCGCATAATCGTCGCGAGCTCGATCAGGATCCTTCGGCTCATGCAGAGTTCGCGGCCCTGTGCGCTGCCGCCCAGGCGCTTGGCCGCTGGCGCCTTTCCGATTGCACGGTCTATGTAACGCTCGAGCCTTGCTGCATGTGTGCGGGGCTTATGGTCAACGCGCGCGTTGGACGCTGTGTGTATGGCGCGGCCGATGCCAAGGCGGGCGCGCTGGGATCCCTATACGATTTGAATGCCGATTCGCGCCTGAATCATCGGTTTAACGTGACGGCCGGGGTCCTGGCGGATGAATGCCGCGAGCTGCTGAGTAACTATTTTGGCGGTCTGCGCGGAGCGGGCGACGCTGATTGCGGTTGTGGGGCTGATCTTGAAGCGCACACTGCTCACGCCGCAGCGCTTGCAGGTGCCGGTGAAGATGCTGGCACGGCGGTTGACTTTGGTCCTGCGTGCCGCCGGCCCCGCCGTGTGCTGTTGGCGATTGATTCCTTTAAGGGCAGCGTTTCGAGCGCGCAGGCGGAGGCGGCGGTTGCCGAAGGCGTGCGCCGCGTTTGGCCCGATGCTCAGGTGGCCGCGTTGCCGCTGGCGGATGGCGGCGAGGGGACGCTCGACGCCATCGCCGCGCGTGGTGGCGAGCTTGTGACCTGCGAGGTTGCAGGCCCCTTGGGCGACCTCGTGTCTGCCCGGATGCTGGTTGATGTCGAGCGCGAGTCCGCGGTCATCGAGATGGCCGAGGCGGCCGGCATTGGGTATTCGCCTTGTACGGAGTCGGCGGCGTTGGCGGCCACAACCTATGGCGTGGGCGAGCTCATGTTTCGCGCGGTTCGCATGGGCGCAAAGACACTCTATATTGGTCTGGGCGGCAGCGCCACCAACGACGGTGGCGCCGGCATGCTGCAGGCGCTGGGCGCGCGTGTGGTCGATGATCAGGACTGCGATGTCGCCCCCGGTCTTGCGGGCCTTGAGCGGGTGGCGAGCGTTGATTTGGAGCCGGCGCTGCAGGCTTTGGATGGCGCTCGCATCGTTGTACTCTCCGATGTCGAGAATCCGCTCGTAGGGCGCCGCGGCGCGCTTGCGGTGTTCGGCGGACAGAAGGGTCTGCCGGCGGATGATGCCGAGGCGCTGAGCAGGTGTGACAGCTGGATGGTCGGCTATGGTCGCTTGCTCGATACGGCGATTTTCGAGGCGCGGACCCAAGGGTTGTTGCGCGCGTCCGAGGGTGTGCGGACATTTGGTTCGGTGCTCGGTGTGCCCGGTGCCGGTGCCGCCGGCGGCCTGGGTGCCGCGCTGTTGGCGCTCGGCGCGGAGCTGCGTTCGGGCGTGGAGACGGTGCTCGATCTCGTGGGATTTGACGAGCGCGTGCGCGATGTCGACCTGGTCATTACAGGCGAGGGCAATATGGATGAGCAATCCGCCGCCGGTAAGGCGCCGGTGGGCGTGGCGCGCCGTGCCAAGCGGTGTGGCAAACCGGTGATCGCTGTCGTGGGCGGTCGCGCTGACAACCTGGATGCGGCGTGTGAGCAGGGTATTGACTTGGTGCTCCCGATCTGCCGCAAGCCCATGCCCCTCGACCAGGCGCTCGAACCACGGGAAGCCACTGCCAACCTTATCTGTGCCGGCGAGTCAGCCGCCCAAGCCTATGACCTCGCTCGCCTCTAAGGCCTATCTCCCTATAAGTTGCGGTGGAATACGGAGTGTTTTTGCCTTTAAGGGGCTAATTCAGCCCGTATTCCACCGCAACCTCGAGAATGGCCATTCGAGGTTGGCTGCCTTGGGTCTTGGGTCGGACCGTTTGCCACGAAATGCGGCCATCTGCTACGTTAAACCGGCCATCCTCGACCATCCCGGAATTTGCAAAAACAAAACCGCAGGCAGAAAGCTTGCCGATTTTCGAAAAAGCCGGCTATGGTTGACCTCTGTGACCAAAACGTAGTAGATAGGCCCTTTTCGTGGCACGGCACCAGATCGGTCTATTTAGGATGGGGCTTACTTGACTACTTTCGCCACCCTGATGCCCCTCCAGTCAAAAAGTGGTCAAAAAAGCCCCGTCCCAAATTAGCTACCTTGCTCTGGCGGGCGGGAGCAGGTAAGATATACCGAGCGCCTAGCGCGTTCGATGGGTTCGGATGACGACATGTTCCGAATCTGGTCAGGTCCGGAAGGAAGCAGCCATAAGGAGCCTCTGTCGGGCATCCGAATCCATCGAGCGCACGGGCGCTTTTTGGTGCCGCGACACGGCCCGGCCGGCGGCGAGGTATTTGGTGTCTCGCTGGTCCTCGGCTTCGCCTGCGGGATCGCTCGACTACTAAACACCTCGCCGCCGGCCGGCCCCCGTCGTCCAAAAATCACCCGTAAGGGCGCGTTTATCTAATTTAATCTATCCCTTGCGGAATGCGGCTTGCTGGCGTTGTCTGGGCATTGATGGCTACGTGGTTCAAGAGGCGGCGGTGCTGTTGCTTGAATTTTTGCAGTTAAAGAGGCCCGTTTCCTTAGGTGGGGAAACGGACCTCTTTTTGTCTCTGGGCTTGTGAATTGGTGAAGGCAGAATGCTCTGTCGGCTATTTTGAGTTCCTGATGCGGCGTGTGGCTGTGGCGGTTATTCCGAGTCCCATGGCGGCGATTCCTGCGAGTGCTATTGCGCTCGGCGCTGCATCGCCCGTGTTCGCGAGCTTGCCGGCGGTCGTATCTGCTTGCTTGCCGCTGCTCGAGTTCGCCTGCTTGGTGGAGCTTGGTAGGGTGTCTTTGCCGGTCGAGGGTGAGCTGGCGGACTGTGTCGTCTCGGCCGGTTGCGTCGAGCCGGAGGGAGGCGTTGTCTCGGTCGGTTGCGTTACCTCGGGCGAGGTGGCCTTGTCTGCCGCGGCTTTTGCCTCTTCGTATGCCTTGCAGGCGTCGTCATAGGCCGCTTGCGCCTTATTCAAATCGCTGAGGAGCGCATTTCGCTTGGCTATGTCCTCGTCGATGTGGGCTTTAGCTTCCTTTGCCTCACTTTCGAAATACTGAACCTGTTTTTCCTGGCTTTCGAGCCGGCGTTGGTAGCGGTGAAGATCATCTTCACAAGATTCTTCTCGCCTTTCTGCCGTCATGATCTCCATGCGCAACTGCTTAATATGCTCCTTAATAGCTGTGCTGGGCTCCTCGCCGCCGAGTGCTTCAAGTGCCTTATCTAATTCTGCCTGAAGGCCGCTTGTCCGGTTGTGGGCCTCATCGTATTTGGCTTGGGCTGCATCGACGTTCGCTTGCATGGCGGGAAGGGGTTCCCTCCGTTTGGCGGCTTCCGCCACCACCATGTCGTAGAGTTCTTGAAATGCGGCAATGTCATCATCGATTTCCGCAATTTTCTCGGGACTTGCGGCGTTTTTTGCGGCCTCGAGGTTTTTGAGCGCTTCCTGCATGGCTGCATACGCTTTTTCTTTTGCGGCGGCCGCGTCTTCTGTCTGCGGGGCGCCCGAATTGCCGTTGGCGGCGCTCGTCTGCGAAACGGCCGCACCGGTGGGGGCGCTGGTTTCTGCCGCGATCGCCGTTACGGGGGCGATTCCCGCGACAAGTGCCGCGGAAAGGGCGATGCCCACAGTTGCTCGTCTTGCTCTTCTTGCGAGAATGTCGTTCATCTCGGCACCTCATTTCAAGGGTCGGCGACTAACTTGGTAGCACTAATGTAAGTATATCAGGCGGTTTGCCCGCCATTGATCGGGCGTGCGCGTATGCCCCTTGATTAACAGCCATTATATCTATCCCTTAAGGAACGCGGCTTGCTGGTTTTGTCTGGGCATTGATGGCTACGTGGTTCAAGAGGCGGCGGTGCTGTTGCTTGCATTTTTGCAGTTAAAGAGGCCCGTTTCCTTAGGTGGGGAAACGGACCTCTTTTTGTCTCTGGGCTTGTGAATTGGTGAAGGCAGAATGCTCTGTCGGCTATTTTGAGTTCCTGATGCGGCGTGTGGCTGTGGCGGTTATTCCGAGTCCCATGGCGGCGATTCCTGCGAGTGCTATTGCGCTCGGCGCTGCATCGCCCGTGTTCGCGAGCTTGCCGGCGGTCGTATCTGCTTGCTTGCCGCTGCTCGAGTTCGCCTGCTTGGTGGAGCTTGGTAGGGTGTCTTTGCCGGTCGAGGGTGAGCTGGCGGACTGTGTCGTCTCGGCCGGTTGCGTCGAGCCGGAGGGAGGCGTTGTCTCGGTCGGTTGCGTTACCTCGGGCGAGGTGGCCTTGTCTGCCGCGGCTTTTGCCTCTTCGTATGCCTTGCAGGCGTCGTCATAGGCCGCTTGCGCCTTATTCAAATCGCTGAGGAGCGCATTTCGCTTGGCTATGTCCTCGTCGATGTGGGCTTTAGCTTCCTTTGCCTCACTTTCGAAATACTGAACCTGTTTTTCCTGGCTTTCGAGCCGGCGTTGGTAGCGGTGAAGATCATCTTCACAAGATTCTTCTCGCCTTTCTGCCGTCATGATCTCCATGCGCAACTGCTTAATATGCTCCTTAATAGCTGTGCTGGGCTCCTCGCCGCCGAGTGCTTCAAGTGCCTTATCTAATTCTGCCTGAAGGCCGCTTGTCCGGTTGTGGGCCTCATCGTATTTGGCTTGGGCTGCATCGACGTTCGCTTGCATGGCGGGAAGGGGTTCCCTCCGTTTGGCGGCTTCCGCCACCACCATGTCGTAGAGTTCTTGAAATGCGGCAATGTCATCATCGATTTCCGCAATTTTCTCGGGACTTGCGGCGTTTTTTGCGGCCTCGAGGTTTTTGAGCGCTTCCTGCATGGCTGCATACGCTTTTTCTTTTGCGGCGGCCGCGTCTTCTGTCTGCGGGGCGCCCGAATTGCCGTTGGCGGCGCTCGTCTGCGAAACGGCCGCACCGGTGGGGGCGCTGGTTTCTGCCGCGATCGCCGTTACGGGGGCGATTCCCGCGACAAGTGCCGCGGAAAGGGCGATGCCCACAGTTGCTCGTCTTGCTCTTCTTGCGAGAATGTCGTTCATCTCGGCACCTCATTTCAAGGGTCGGCGACTAACTTGGTAGCACTAATGTAAATATACCATGCTAGTTGACCCAACACTGGCTGGGTGTGCGCGTATACCCCCCCCTGAAAACTGAATCCCGTTAGAAATGACGAGTTGTTTACGCTTCTTTTGGGGTGGCGGTACTATCATGATTCGGATTGAGTGTGAATGATGATAGGGAGCGCCTATACATGATTGAGCTGCTCAGGCGTTTTGGTGGTAAGTTTCGCCGGTATATGGTGATCGGCCCTGCGTGTAAGCTGATCGAAGTGATCTTTGACCTGCTGACGCCGCTGGTGATTGCCCAGATGATCGATAAGGGCATTGGGGCGCACGACGTGAACGCCGTTATCCACTACGGCATGGTGCTCGCCGCCATGGCTGTGATCGGCATCTCGTTTACGCTCGTCTGCCAAAAGATGGCGGCGCTCACCTCGCAGGGCATGGGCACCGATATCCGCGGTGCGCTCTACCAGCACATCAACAAGTTGAGCTATGCCGAACTCGACCGCTTTGGCACGCCGTCGCTTATCACCCGCATCACCAACGACGTCAACCAGGTGCAGCTTGCCGTGGCGCTGGGCGTGCGCATGCTCATCCGCTGGCCCTTCTTGGCGGTGGGCTCTATGTGCGCGGCCCTCGCCATCGACCTTAAGCTCGGCATGATCTTTTTGATTTGCACGCCCGCCATTGGCCTGGTGTTTTGGTTTGTCATGGCGCGCTGCATTCCGTACTACAAGCAGCTGCAGGCAAAGCTCGACCGCATCGCGCTCATTTGCCGCGAGGGGCTTTCGGGCGCCCGCGTGGTTCGCGCCTTTGTACGCGAAGATCACGAGCGCGAGCGCTTTGCCCAAGCCGCCGATGACCAGGCCAATACCGCCATCGCGGTGGGCAAGCTCTCGTCAATCCTTAATCCCGTCACGTTTTTGGTGATGAACCTGGGCGTGTGCGCCATCCTGTGGGTGGGCGGCATCCAGGTCAACGTGGGCGAGCTTACGCAAGGCCAGGTCATGGCGTTTGTGAACTACATGACGCAGACCCTGACCTCCATCGTATACGTCGCCAACCTGGTCGTGGTCTTTACCAAGGCGAGCGCGAGTGCTTCGCGTATCAACGAGGTGCTCAACTGCGAGCCGAGCATCACCGACGAGGGCAACCAGCCGGTCGCGCTGCCCAAGCCGGGCAATATCGCTCCAGTTCCTGCGCTGAGCTTGAGCCATGCGAGCTTCTCCTTTGGCGCGGGCGCGGCAAATGCCGTCAACGATGTGACCCTGGAGCTCCCGCTGGGCAAGACGCTTGGCATTATCGGCGGTACGGGTAGCGGCAAGTCCACGCTCGTCTCGCTTATCCCGCGCCTGTACGATGCGAGCACCGGCAGCGTGAGTGTGATGGGCGCCGACGTGCGCACCTGGCCGCTCGACCAGTTGCGCCGTGTGGTCGCGACTGTTCCGCAGCGCGCGTCGCTGATGAGCGGCACCATCCGCAGCAACCTGACCTGGCGTGACGAGTCGGCGACCGACGAGGAACTTTGGGCAGCGCTCGATATGGCGCAGGTGAGCGAGTTCGTGCGCAGCAAGTCGCAGGGGCTCGATGCCCCGGTCGAGGCGGGCGGTAAGAACTTCAGCGGTGGCCAACGCCAGCGCCTGACCATCGCGCGCGCCCTGGTGGGCTCGCCTCAGGTCCTGATCATGGACGACTCCGCCTCGGCGCTCGACTT
This sequence comes from Methanobrevibacter smithii, assembly GCA_963634045.1. Classification (GTDB taxonomy): domain Bacteria; phylum Actinomycetota; class Coriobacteriia; order Coriobacteriales; family Coriobacteriaceae; genus Collinsella. The sequence goes on along the minus strand of CAVHBE010000041.1, from coordinate 1,918 downwards.
TAAGACCGACGCGGCGCTTCGCCATGCCATCCGCGAGCGCAATGTGCGCGGTGCCGCCGAGGGCGGGCTGCCGCTCACGACCGTCATCGTGAGCCAACGTGTCTCGACCGTTCGCGATGCCGATATGATCTGCGTACTCGACCACGGCTCGGTTGCGGGCCTGGGCACGCATGACGAGCTGTACGCGACCTGCCAGCTCTATCGCGAGATTTGCCAGTCGCAGCTTCGCCGCGAGGAGCTCGAGGGCCAGCAGGGGAGTGCGGCGCTCGCGCCCGCTCCAACCGCCCCCGCATCCGTCTGCACAAAGGAGGGCTGCTAAATGAATCCGTACACTTCCTCCGGTTCGGTCGCCACGATGACGGCCAACGTGTCCGGTAACGATAGCCTCAACGACCTGGGCGACGGCCCGCGCCAGCCCGGCGATCCCGAGCGCTATCCCGTGGGTGCGGTGACTCGCCGCCTGATGGGCTACGTTCGTCCGCATCGCATTTCGTTTGTAGCGTCGTTTGTGAGTGCCGCCATCTCCGTGGTTCTGCAGCTCTACACGCCCATTCTCATCGGCGAGGGCATCGACCTTATCGTTGCCGCCGGGCAGGTGGACTTCGATGCGCTGCTGCCGCTCGTTACCAAGCTCGCGATTGTCGTCGTAGGTGCTGCGGCCTTCCAGTGGCTGCAGGGCTATTGCGTCAACCGCCTGTCCTACGAAACGGTGCGCGACATGCGCGTGGAGGCGAGCGATAAGCTCAGCCGCATGCCGCTCAGCTTTATCGACAGCCATGCCCACGGCGACCTTATGAGCCGCGTGGTCAACGACGTCGACCAGGTGGGCGACGGTCTGCTGCAGGGCTTCACGCAGCTCTTCACCGGTGTTATTACCATCGTTGGCACGCTCGCGTTTATGCTTTCCATCAACCTGACCATGACGCTTGTGGTGGTGCTCGTCACGCCGCTCTCCATCTTTGCGGCCAGCGCCATCGCCAAACTCTCCAACAAGAGCTTTACGGCGCAGCAGCGTATTCAGGGTCAGCTTGGCGGCCATATCGAGGAGTACGTAGGCGAGCAAAAGCTTGTCGACGCCTTTGCCTATGGCCCCAACGCTCAGCAGCGCTTCGATGCCCTCAATGCCGAGCTCTACACCGCGGGCGAGCGCGCGCAGTTTATGGGTTCGCTCTCCAACCCCGGCACACGCTTTATCAATAACATCATCTATGCCGTGGTCGCTGTGATCGGCTGCGTGGGCGTGATCACGGGCGTGCCGGCGACGCTTACGGTGGGCGGCGTGCAGATTTTCCTGTCCTATGCTAACCAGTACACCAAGCCGTTCAACGAGGTCACCAACGTCATTACGCAGATCCAGACGGCGTATGCCTCGGCGCGCCGTATGTTTGCGCTGCTCGATGCGCGCGAGCAGGAGCCCGATGCGCCAGATGCCGTGGAACTTGCCGCACCGCAGGGCGAGGTCGCCCTTGAGCATGTGGACTTTAGCTACGTGCCCGACCGCAGGCTGCTGCAGGACATCTGCATCGAGGCTAAGCCCGGCATGCGCTTTGCCCTGGTCGGTCCTACGGGCTGTGGCAAGACGACGCTCATCAATTTGCTACTGCGTTTTTACGATATCGATGCCGGTCGCATTGCGGTCGATGGCCGTTCCTCGCGTGACTACACGCGCGCAAGCCTGCGCCGCGCCTTTGGCATGGTGCTGCAGGACACTTGGCTGTTCGAGGGCACGGTGGCGGACAACATCGCTTACGGTTGCCCAGGAGCTACTCGCGAGCAGGTTGTCGAAGCCGCCAAGCGCGCGCACGCGCACAAGTTTATCGTGCAGCTGCCAGGCGGCTACGATACGGTCATCGGCGAGGACGGCGGCACGTTTAGCCAGGGTCAAAAACAGCTGCTGTGCATCGCGCGCGTCATGCTC
>CAVHBE010000040.1:4666-8042 GCA_963634045.1 Methanobrevibacter smithii | reverse complement strand
GATTGAATACGGTGTTGGAGTATCTGACGTCGGTGCCGGCATGGTATTTGGCGACGAGCGTTGACGGACAGCCGCATGTGCGTCCGTTTTCGTTTGCGCAGATCCAGGACGGCAAGCTGTGGTTTGTAACGGCGCGCACCAAAGACGTGTGGCAAGAGTTGCTGCAAAATCAACGCTTTGAGGCCACGAGTTGGTGGCCGGGCCATGGCTGGCTCATCTTGCGCGGGCGTGCGGGTCTGGATGACCAGGCCGCTCCCGATATGCGCGAGACAGGCTGGAAGCACCTGGAGCGCCTAGGCGAGCACTACGAGGGCGCAGGCGATCCCACGCTCGTCTTCTTTAGCGTGGAGGAACCCGAGGCCTTTATCTGCAACCATGACGAATGGGTGCAGATCGAGCTCTAAACGAGTCTCTCAGCAAGCTTCGACAATTCAAATTCTCGCATGTAGCGGGCCCCACATTGCAACGTCACCGTAAGGCGCACTGGGCAATATGGGGCCCGCATTTATTTGTCAATTCCTTCGAGTGAATGTGTCGGGACTGTTTCAATGCATGAATATGCAAAAGATTTGCGTAGATATGCATCTTTTGGTGCTAAAGTTTCAACCCACTTCATAACGACGGCTGCGGGATGCGCATTGGTGCATAACTGCAGACAAGGAGTCTGATATGTCTTTAAAGGTTGGAATCGTCGGTGCGGCTGGATATGCTGGCGCCGAGCTCATTCGCCTCGTCCTCGGTCATCCCGAGTTTGAACTTGCTGCCATTACGTCCAACGCCGATGCCGGCCAGCCGTTGTCTGCGGTGTATCCGAGTTTCGCCGGCGTAAGCGATCTTGTCTTCACGACGCATGACGCCCCCGAGCTCAAGAACTGCGATGCGGTCTTTTTGGCCGTGCCGCACACGGCTGCCATGGCACAGGTGCCCGCCCTGCTTGCCGCGGGAGTCTCCTGCATTGACCTCTCGGCCGACTATCGTCTGAGCGATCCGGCCACTTTTGAGGCCTGGTATGCCGCCGAGCACACGAGCCCCGAGCTACTCAAGAGCCGCGCCTTTGGTCTGCCCGAGCTGTTCTGCCAGGATTTGGAGACCGCTGCATCCGACCACGCCGACGGCAAGCCCGTGCTGGTCGCCTGCGCCGGTTGCTATCCCACCGCGACGAGCCTTGCCGCCGCGCCTGCCGTGCGCGCCGGCTGGGTTGCCCAGAGCGGCCCCGTGATCGTTGACGCTATCAGCGGTGTAACGGGTGCCGGTAAGTCCTGCAATGCCCGTACGCATTTTTGCAGCGCGGACGAAAACCTGGAGGCCTATGGCGTGGGCAAGCATCGTCACACGCCCGAAATCGAGCAGATCTTGGGCCTAACCGATCGCGTCGTCTTTACCCCGCACCTGGCACCGCTCAAGCGCGGCCTGCTCTCTACGGTGACGATGCCGCTTACGGCGCAGGCTATCGATACCTTGACCCTTGAGGACGTTGTCGACCATTACAAGCAGTTCTACGCCGGTCGCACCTTCGTGCGCGTACTCGATGCCGGCCAGCAGCCCAAGACGGCTTCGGTCGTCGGCACCAACGCCGCCCAGATCGGCCTCGCGCTCAACAAACGCGCGGGCGTTCTGGTGGCTACGGGCGCCATCGACAATCTGTGCAAGGGCGCAGCAGGCCAGGCGGTCCAGTGCGCCAACATCGTCTTTGGTTTTGATGAGCGACGAGGCTTGCCCACAGTGGCGTGCCCGGTGTAGCACATTCGATTGTTAGCGATTTGGTAGTCGGGCATCGAGTGGGACGCCACTCTTAAGCTGGTCTCATGATTGTGGCTGGCATGGCGCACCAACCGATGCCCGCTATTTTATTTGATATAAGGAGTCGTAGGGACGATGAATACAGAGCAGTTCGATATCAAGATTCGTGCCGTAGAGGGCGGCGTAACGGCGGCGGCCGGCTTTAAGGCGGCGGGCATCCATGCCGGATTCCGCAAGAATCCCGAGCGCCTGGATTACGCGCTCGTCGTGCCCGATAAACCCTGTCCCGGGGCCGGCGTGTTTACGACTAACCGCTTTTGTGCGGCGCCCGTGCAGGTGAGCCGTGCCAACCTGGGCGGCGCCGACAAGGGCTACGGCATCATTGCCGGCGTTTCGGTCAACTCTGGCAATGCCAACGCCGCCACGGGTGAGACCGGTCTTGCCTGCGCGCACGAGACCTGCAACATCGCCTCGCAGGTCATCGGCTGCGAGCCCCAGCAGATTCTGGTCGCCTCCACGGGCGTAATTGGTCAGATTCTGCCGATCGATACGTTTGAGACGGCGATTCCGGCAGCTTATGAGGCGCTCTCCGCACACGGTGGCGCCGATGCCGCTCGCGCTATCATGACGACCGACACACACTCCAAGGAGTATGCCGTGTGTTACCGCAGCGAGGCCGCGGGGCACGCAGGCAATGCCTATACGGTGGGCGGTATGTGCAAGGGCTCGGGTATGATCATGCCCAACATGGCCACCATGATCGCGGTCATCACTACCGATGCCCCCGTCGAGCCGGCGGCGCTCCACGCCCTGTTGCTCTCCACCGTCAAGCAGACCTTCAACAAGGTAACGGTCGACTCCGACACCTCGACCAACGACACCTGCATCATGCTTGCCTCCGGCGCCGCTGCCGCGGATGCCGAACCCATTGTCGAGGGCTCTGACGCCTTCGACGAGCTGGCCTTTGCCGTGCATGAGGTGTGCGAGAGCCTGGCGCGCAACATCGCCGCAGATGGCGAGGGCGCATCCAAGCTCGTGACGGTTAACGTCACCGGCGCCGCGAACGACGAGGAGGCTGATATCGCCGCCCGTGCTGTCGCCAACTCGCCGCTCGTCAAGACCTGCATCGCCGGCCACGACTGCAACTGGGGCCGCGTTGCCATGGCACTTGGCAAGTGCGGCGTGAAGTTTAATCAGGAAGACGTTTCCATCGACATGATGGGCATTCCTGTCTGTCGCGACGGTCTGACCGTTCCCTTTGACGAGGACGAGGCTCTGCGACGTTTTGAGGCGCCCGAGATCGTGATCTCGGCCGACCTGGGTGCAGGCGACGCGGCAACGACCGTGTGGACCTGCGACCTCACGCACGAGTACATCTCCATCAACGGCGACTACCGTTCCTAGATTCCAGGCACGCTGCGCATCTTGCCGCATTGCGGGCAGCGAAGCACGGCGCGATAACGATACGAAAGACGAGGCAGATTATGAAATTCGCACGCGATTGTCGTTCGAGCGAATCCAACGAAGCAACCGCGCAGCTGCTGTTCGAAGCACTGCCGTGGATTAAAAACCTGACCGGCAAGACGGTCGTTATCAAGTATGGCGGAGCGGCCATGGTTGACGAGCAGCTGCGCCG
>CAVHBE010000040.1:0-4656 GCA_963634045.1 Methanobrevibacter smithii | reverse complement strand
GCCGCGACGTGATGAGCGACATCGTTTTGCTCAAGATTATCGGCATGCGCCCCGTCATCGTGCATGGCGGCGGCAAGGCTATCAACGAGGCGCTGAGCCATTACGATATTCCTGTCGAGTTTAAGAACGGCCAGCGCGTGACCACGCCGGCGACCATGGATATCGTGCGCGAGGTGCTGGGCGGCAAGGTCAACCAGGAGCTGGTAGCTGCCATCAACCACCACGGCAACCTGGCCGTGGGCGTGTCGGGCAGCGATGCCGGCACGCTCATCGCCGAGCCGCTCGACCCCGAACTCGGTCGCGTGGGCAAAGTGACGCACGTTAACACCGACTATATCGAGCGCTTGCTCGATAGCGAGTACATCCCCGTCATCGCTACCGTCGCGGCGGGGGAGGACGGCGGCTTCTTCAACATCAACGCCGACACCGCCGCCGGTGCCGTTGCCGCGGCGCTCCACGCGCATAAGGCGATCTTTTTGACTGACGTCGACGGCCTGTACAAGGACTTTAGCGACAAGGACTCGCTCATCTCCAACCTGACGATCGACGAGGTTAACGAGATGCTCTATGGCGGGGAGGTCGATAAGGGCATGATTCCCAAGCTGCGCGCGGCTGTCGATGCGCTTGCCGGTGGCGTATTCCGCGCCCACATCATTAACGGTACCACGCCGCATTCGCTGCTGCTTGAGCTGCTGACCGATGCCGGCGTCGGCACCGTGATCCATTCCACCGAGACGGCCTACGAGTTCGATACGCACCCGCACCCGCTTTCGACCTTTGCGGCGCGCCTGACCGAGAACCTCGACGAGGTCGAGAAGCTTCAGACGGTCTAGCCGGTTCGAAATCGCCACACCATTACGCCCGCAGTCCGCACTGCCTGGCGCTTAACGAAAGGTATCTCATGTCACTTGCAGCACAACAATCGCTCGAATCCCACTACGTCATGCACACCTTTGGCCGCTCGCCGGTCGAGTTTGTCGAAGGCCATGGCATGAAGCTCACCGGCGACGATGGTCGCGAATACCTCGATTTTCTTGCCGGCATCGGCGTGTGCAGCCTGGGCCACGGCAATCTGGCAGTGCTGTCGGCGCTCGAGGCTCAGACCAAGAAGCTCCTGCATGTCTCCAACTATTTCTACATCGAGCAGCGTGGCCAGGTCGCGGCACTGCTGTCCAAGCTCGCTAACGATGATGTGGACGGTGCTCGCGTGCTTGCCGACGCGATTGCCGCTGGCGACGAGACCACGGCGGCGGCACTTGGCGCTCCGGCTGCGGGCGAGCAGGTGTGGGAGACGTTCTTTGCCAATTCCGGTGCCGAGGCCAACGAGGGGTCGATGAAGCTCGCACGTCTGTACGCCAAGCGTGCCGGCAACGGAGGCAACACCATCGTGTGCATGCGTGGCGGCTTTCACGGTCGTACGCTCGAGACTATTGCGGCCACCATGCAGGATTGGCTGCAGGACAGCTTCCGCCCGCTGCCGGGTGGCTTTGTGGCCTGCACGCCCAACGATGTGGATGAGCTGCGTGCAATCTTTAAGCAGCTGGGAAGTGAAATTTGCGCCGTAATGCTCGAGCCGATTCAGGGCGAGAGCGGTGTGCATCCCATGACCGAGGAGTTTATGGCCGCGGCGCGCGACTTGTCGCACGAGGTGGGTGCCGTGCTTATCGCCGATGAGGTCCAGTGCGGTATCTTCCGCACGGGTAAGCCATTTGCATTCCAGACCTATGGCGTGGAGCCCGACATTATGAGCCTTGCCAAGGGTATCGCCGACGGCGTGCCTATGGGTGCCGTGGTGGCAAAGAAAGAAATCGCTGACGTCTTTAAGCCCGGCGATCATGGCTCGACCTTCGGCGGTAGCTGCCTGGCTGTCGCGGCCTGTGCCGCGACGCTCTCCGCGCTTGTGCACGGCGATTATGCCGAGCATGCTGCCAAGGTTGGCGCCTATATGGAGGCAAAGCTTGCCAAGCTGCCGCATGTTACCGAGGCGCGTGGTCGCGGTCTAATGCTCGGCTGCGATCTGGATGATGCTGCGGGCGATGCGCATGATATTGTTGCCCGCGCCCTTGCCGCCGGCGTCGTGATTAACGCTACTGGTGTCCACACGCTGCGTTTCCTGCCGCCGCTTGTCTGCGAAGAAGCCGACGCGGACAGCCTGATCGAGATTTTGTCGGACGTTTTGGCCTAACACAACGCAATAGCTCAATTTGGACCAGGTTCCGGACTGCGGACGTGCCCTATGCGGCACGATTCAGCGGTCTGGACCCCGTTTTGTCTTAGATTTGCTAAGGCGGGGGAGACCTGCTGGTCAAAAAACATCAAATATGAGTACTGTTACCGATTTGGTAGCAGCAATTTTGGACTAATAAGGCTAGATAGCAAGACGAAATGGCGATGAATACACGATTTTAATCTAACTGTTAGTCCTTATAATGGACACATGTTGCGTAACTTAAGCAAATGCTATCTTTTTATATGTTGTAAGCAAAGTAGCAGTACTCATTTTTGCCATTTTTTGACCACGGCCTTTGTGGCAGACGTGCTGGCGGGTTCGAATCCCATGCGCTGGGCACAAAAAAGAAAGGCCCCCATCGCTGGGAGCCTTTTCAATCAAGTGGTGGGCGATGAGGGATTCGAACCCCCAGCCTTGTGCGTGTAAAGCACCTGCGCTAACCGTTGCGCCAATCGCCCGCAGGGATTGAGTATAGCGGAAACCCCGTGCTGTTCACCGCTAATTCATAACGAAACTTACGCGGCGACTTCGGCGCCCTTGTCCTCGTCGATAAAGAAGCGCTTGTACCAGATGAGGAACGTCAGCGTGGTATAGATCTTGCGCTGGTTGAGCGCGCGACCCTCAAAGTGATCGTCAAGCAGTTTCATGAGTGCATCGGTGTCAAAGAAATCGGCAGCCCACGGTGCGGTGAAGTATTCCTTTACGTAGTCGTAGTACTTTTGCTCGCGCAGCCAGAACTTGACCGGTACGGGGAAGCCCACCTTCTTGCGCGTTGCCCACTCGTCGGGCAGCGTGCGGTTGGCGGCGTGACGCAGGACGAGCTTGCAGCCTTCTTCGTTAACACGGTAGTTGGCGGGAATGTGCTCGGCAAACTCCATGACCTTCTTGTCCAGGAACGGTACGCGAAGCTCCAGAGAATGCGCCATGCACATCTTATCGGCCTTGAGCAGGATGTCGCCCGGCAGCCACATGTTCATATCCAGATACTGTTTCTTGGAAAGCTCGCAGCAGTTGGGAACTTGCTTGTAGTATTCGGCGCACATCTCCGCGGCGTTCTTGCCAGTGTCATAAGCGGGCTTGAGCACCTCGTCGACCTCGGAGGGGTCGAACACCTTTGCCTGACCCACATACCAGCGCTCGGGAACCTCGGCGCATTTCGTCAGGAAGTTGTGGCCCTTAAAGTAGGGGAGATGCTGAACGAGCGAGCCTAGGGCGCGACGTACGCCGAGCGGCACGAGCTTCTTAAAGGAGCGCATCTCGGGGGTGTCCTCGTACCACTCGTAGCCGGCAAACAGCTCGTCGGCACCCTCGCCCGAAAGGACGACGGTGACCTCCTCGGAAGCCATCTGCGCCAGATAGTACAGCGGCACGCTGGACAGGTTCGATTGCGGCTCGTCCATGTGATACTGGATATCGGGCAGTGCATCGAAGAACTCGTCGGCGGTAATCATCTTGCGCACGTTCTTGATGCCCAGCTTGTCGGAAAGCTCGGCAGCGTAGTTGGTCTCGTTGAAGTTCTTGTAATCGAAGCCGACAGAATACGTGGTGTCGGGCATGAGGCAGGCGGCAATGTAGCTGGAGTCAACGCCGCCAGAAAGGAACGAGCCCACCTTAACATCGGCGATACGGTGCGCGGCGACGCTTTCGTGCACAACCTTGTCGCACTCGTCCACGTACTCCTCGAAGGTCTTGGAGTTGTCGTCGGTGAAGTCACAGCTCCAGTAACGCTTGATGTCCATGGTGTTGGTCGACAGGTCATACGTAAAGCAATGCGCCGGGGCAAGCTTGAACACGCCTTTAAAGAAGGTCTCCTCCGTGGCGGGGAATTGCAGCGTCAGGTAGGGGCGCAGCGCGTCGTGGTTGACAGCCTTCTCAAACTTGGGATGGTCCAGGAAGCTCTTGATCTCGGAGCCAAACAGCAGCGAGCCATCGGATGCCTGGTAGTAATAGAACGGCTTGATACCAAAGATGTCACGAGCGCCAAAGAGCTTGTTCTTGTTCTGGTCGTGAATCACGAACGCGTACATGCCGCGCAGGCGGTTGACCAGGTCCTCGCCCCACTCCTCGTAACCGTGTACCAGGACCTCGGTATCGGCGTTGCAGTGGAAGGCGTAGCCGGCTGCCTCCAGCTCGGCGCGAAGCTCCTGGAAGTTGTAGATCTCTCCGTTGAAGACAATCGTGACCTTGCCGTCGTCGCTCGACATGGGCTGAGCTCCAGCTTCGGAAAGATCGAGAATCGAAAGACGACGGAAGCCAAGGGCAACGTTGTCGACGATATGCTGGCCGCCCATATCGGGACCACGGTGGATGATGCGATTCATCATGGCCGTGAGAACCAGCTCACTCTGTTCATCTGTACCGGTAAAACCGACAAAACCGCACATGCAAGATCCTTTCTGCTGACGGCTCAGGTGTACTGCCGCAAG
>CAVHBE010000039.1:389-2918 GCA_963634045.1 Methanobrevibacter smithii | reverse complement strand
GGGCAGCGACGAGGAGTTTGAGCAGACGCGCAACCGCCTGTTCGACGACATGCGCGATGAGCTGCTCAAGATCGTCCGCATCGATGCGTATGTCCTCGATGCCCAGCTGCTCGCCATCATTTTGGCGGACACGCCCGTCGACGCCTGCCTGGGCGACCTGATGAAGCTCGAGGCGACCACGGCCGATTACCTGCAGCAAAGCGTGCCCGGGTTCGACATGGAAGCCCCACACTACTGGGCCAATAATGTTTTGGCCGACGGTGTCACCGCAGCAGAACTTACCGTGAGCGAGCCGGCTCTTATCGGGTGGCTTCACACACTCGAGGCCATCTCGCAGCTGTGCATGGCGAGCGCTCGCTACCGTGCTGCCGCCAACTACGCCCGCCGTGTTCTTAAGGCGGAAGGCTACCCCACCCGAGCCGCAGGCACCGTGTTGCTCGCCCTCGCTCGCCTGGAAGACCAGGACGGCTTTTTTGCCCTGGCCCACCAGCTCGAGGAAGAGATCGGGGCTGACGCGCTCGAGAACTCTCCTTGGTATCTGCTCGCCCGCACGATTCTGCTGTTCAAAACGAACAAGATGCGCCCGGCGACACGCGCGCTGCGTGAGTTTGCCAACCGTTGCGAGGGCGGTGCATTCTTCTTACTGAACCCCATGTACCAGACACCGTACCTTCCCTGCCGGCCCGAGCCACGCGATCCCTGGGATCTTTCGCACCAGGCCGTTTGGGAAGCAGACGGTATTATCTCGGACACCCCCGACTTTGCCCCCTGGGCCAACGCCTGCGAAGACGTTTCGCAGCTTGCCCAGGAATTTGCGCGCCGCTACGGTTTTTAGTGACGCACTCGACCCGACCATGTCGTTTACGTTAGGAACGGTTTCATGAACCTCCGCTCATCTCTTGCCTGCACCTCGAGCGATATCGCTCGCTGGGGGCTGCGCTCCGTCCTTAAGCGCCAGGGCGGCGTGCTTCCCGGCCGCATCGCCATGAAGATCGACCCCGAGCTGCTGAGCGACCTCGCCGGCCTTGTCGACCGCAGCGTGGTGATCACCGGCACCAACGGTAAGACCACCACTTCGAACCTCATCGCCGACGCCGTTGCCGCCAGCGGCGCCACCGTGGTATGCAACCGCGCCGGCAACAACATGGAGCCGGGCGTGGTGGGCGCACTGCTCGAGGCGCGCAGCGGCCTCAAACGAGCCGGCGGCGGCAAGCGCGTGGGCGTTTTTGAATGCGATGAGCTCTACACCGTGCGCGTCCTGCCCAAGCTCAAGCCGACGTACTTTGTGCTGCTCAACCTGTTCCGCGACCAGCTGGATCGCTATGGCGAAATCGATCACACCCAGGAGGTCATCGCCCACGCGTTGGAACTATCGCCGGCAACGACGCTCATCTACAACGCCGACGACCCGCTGTGCGCCTCGATTGCCGCGCGCGTTCCCAATGCGAGTATTGCCTTTGGCATCGACGGCGCCACCGACACCGAGTCCGACCGTATTAGCGACTCACGTTTTTGCTCACAGTGCAACGCGCCGCTGGAGTATGACTACGTGCAATACGGCCAGCTCGGCGCCTACCATTGCCCCTCGTGCGGTTGGGCACGCCCCGCACTGGTCCGCCGTGTGACGGGCGTGGAGCTTGGCTGCGACGGCTACGGCTTTGACCTGGTCTTTGGATCTGCGCCCGACGCGGCTGCCGCACACATCGCCACACGCTACAACGGCCTGTACATGGTCTACAACGTTGCCGCCGCCTTCTTTGCCGCACATGAGTTAGGCGTGGATACGGCGCACCTGCAGCCCACGCTCGATGCCTACGTCCCCGCCGGCGGACGCATGGGCCGCTGGGATATCGCCGGCCGCACCGTCGAGGCCAACCTGGCCAAGAATCCCGTAGGCTTCGATCGACAAATCCAGTCCATCAAGACGGCAGGCGGCAGACTCTGCGCTTTCTTCCTCAACGACAACGATGCCGACGGCCACGATGTATCGTGGATCTACGACGTCGACTTTGAGCGCATCGCCGATACCCCAGGGCTTGTCGCCTTTGCCGGAGGCACGCGTGCGCACGACATGCAGGTACGCCTCAAGTACGCCGGCATCGATGCCGCGATTATCTCGGACGTCGCGCAGGCAATTGGCGCCGTTGTGGATGAAGCCGCAGGCGACACTTTCTATGCCGTCGCCAACTACACGGCCTTCCCGCCGCTGGTCAAGGAACTCGACGGACTGAGGGGCGCCACCGCCGACGCTGTTGCCGGGCGCGCCGTAGCCCGTGCCGACGGCAGCGCTCTTCCTGTCGGCATCGCGCCAGTCGAGCTTTCGCGCCCGCTGCGCATCGTCTACCTGTATCCCGACGCCCTTAACCTCTACGGCGACGGCGGCAACGTTATCGCGCTCGAGCGCCGCTGCGCCTGGCGCGGCATTCCCGTGCGCGTGGACGAGGTCCGCATGGGCGAGGCGCTCGATCTCACCGATGCCGATATCGTCATGATGGGCGGCGGCTCCGACCGCGACCAACTGGCCGTGGC
>CAVHBE010000039.1:0-379 GCA_963634045.1 Methanobrevibacter smithii | reverse complement strand
CGAGCTGCTCGCTCAAAAAGACAAGGTTGCGGCCTATGTTGAGGACAGCGGCTCGTTGCTCGCCATCTGTGGCAGCTATCAGCTGCTCGGCCGTTCGTACTACATGGGCGACGATCGCATCGAGGGCCTGGGCGTCATTGCCGCCGAAACCGTACGTGGCTCCGATCGCCTGATCGGCAACGTAGCCGTCAAAACCGATCTGGCACCTGAGCCCTTTGTGGGATTCGAGAACCATGGAGGTCGCACGCTTTTGGACGCCGAGGCCACGCCGCTCGGAACGTCCGTCGTCACGGGCACCGGCAACAACGGCGACGATGGCTTTGAGGGCCTGATCTACAAGGGCGTCATCGGCACGTACCTACACGGACCGGCACTGCCC
>CAVHBE010000038.1:1338-4489 GCA_963634045.1 Methanobrevibacter smithii | reverse complement strand
ACCTCAAGGGCCGTATCATCGGTCGCGAGGGTCGCAACATCCGGACCTTCGAGCAGGTTTCCGGCGTCAACCTCGTGATCGACGACACGCCCGAGACCGTCGTTCTTTCGAGCTTCGACCCGGTCCGTCGTGAGACCGCCCGTGTTGCCCTCGAGAACCTCATCGCCGACGGCCGCATTCACCCCGCCCGCATCGAGGAGATGTATCACAAGGCTGCCGACCTGGTTCAGCAGCGCGTGCGCGAGGCTGGCGAGCAGGCTGCCTTCGATACCGGCATCCACGATCTGCATCCCGAGATCGTCAAGACCCTTGGTGCCCTGCGCTACCGTACCTCGTTTGGCCAGAACGTTCTTCAGCACTCCCTCGAGGTCTCTGATCTGTGCGGCGTGATGGCTTCCGAGCTTGGCCTTGACGTTGTGACCGCCAAGCGCGCCGGCCTGCTGCACGACCTGGGCAAGGCAATCGACCACGACGTCGAGGGCCCGCATGCCGTCATCGGCGCCGAGCTTGCCCGCCGTTATGGTGAGAAGCCCGTTATCGTCCACGCTATCGAGGCTCACCATGCCGATGTCGATCCCAACACGGTGCTCGATGTCCTGGTACAGGCCGCCGATGCTGTCTCTGCCTCTCGCCCCGGTGCCCGTCGCGAGTCTGCCGAGAACTACATCAAGCGTCTTGAGAAGCTCGAGGAGATTGCCAACTCCCATGACGGCGTCGAGCGTACCTATGCCATGCAGGCCGGTCGCGAGGTCCACGTCATGGTTCAGCCGGACAAGATCTCCGATGCCCAGTCCACGGTCCTGGCTCACGATATCGCCCATCAGATCGAGGAAGAGATGGAGTATCCCGGTCAGGTGCGCGTCGTCGTGATTCGCGAGAGCCGCGCTGTCGATATCGCTAAATAACATGAGCGACGCGAACGAGCTCATCTCATTTATCGCGTCGATGTCGGGGGAGGGCAACCTTCGCGTCGAGGAGAACCTTGGCGAGGGGTATGTCCGCCTCCGCGTTTCGGAGGCCGAGCGGCGCCAGGCAAAGCATGACATTCAGCATGTCGAGGATATCGTCATCGAAATGCTCCGTAATGCTCGCGATGCCGGCGCCGACAAGGTCTATCTCGCCACGACCAAGGAAGATGGCATCCGCACGCTCGTCTTTCTGGATAACGGTTCGGGCGTTCCGCAGGATATGCAAGAGCGAATCTTCGATGCCCGCGTTACCTCCAAGCTCGAGAGCATGAAGATGGACCGTTGGGGCGTTCACGGTCGTGGCATGGCATTGTTTTCGATCAAGCAGAACACCGACGAGGCCCGTGTGGTCACGTCCGGCGTCGACCTTGGCTCGGCCTTTAAGGTGAGCGTTGCAGCCGACCGCCTCAGTGAGCGTGCCGATCAGTCCAGCTGGCCCCAGGCCGTCAAGGATGAGGACGGACGTTATGTCTGTGCTCGCGGCCCGCATAATATTATTCGCGCTGCTTGTGATTTTGCGCTCGAGGAGTTGCGTGGTTGCGATGTCTATCTTGGTTCTCCGTCTGAGATTGCCGCGACCCTTTATGCTCAGGCGTCAAGTCGGCTCGATACGTCGCGTCTCCTGTTCATTGATGACGAGAGCGAGCTTCCGGTTGTCGATCGTTTAGGCCTTGCCTCTGATGCCGAGGACTTTATCCGTATCTGCTCGGGTTTGGGTCTTGAGATGTCCGAGCGCACGGCACATCGCATTTTGGCAGGGCAGATTAAGCCCGTTCGCGGTGTGACCGCGCGTCTGCTGCGCGAGCGTGATTCGTCCTCGCATGCGCCGGCTCCTGTCGATCTCGCGAAGGATCGTCGCGGGCTACGTATTGCCAAGGATGACATGGCACAGTTTTCGCGTGCTGTGGAGCGCGACTTTAATGATCTTGCCGCCCGGTACTATCTCAACCTTTGCGGCGACCCAAAGATTCGTGTTTCGCGTGATCGAATCACTGTGACTTTCGATCTTGCCAAAGAGGAATAGTGCCTTTACCGAGTCCACTCGGTACGATACAGTTATTGCAGTTAAAACGTACTTTTAAACGCAGGAGTTTCTTCATGGATTGCCTGAAGGTATCAAGCAAATCATCGCCCGCGTCCGTTGCCGGCGCCATTGCCGGCATGGTCAAGGATGGCGTACCCGTCAACATCCAGTGTGTCGGCGCCGGTGCGGTCAACCAGGCCATTAAGGCCGTGGCTATCGCGCGCGGTTTTTTGATTCCAACCGGTTTTGATATTTCCTGTGCGCCCGTGTTCTCCGACATCCTCATTAACGGGGAGTCGCGCACGGCTATCCGCCTTTCTATCTACGTTCACCAGATCAATCGAGCCGCTATGGATAACGTCGTCATGGATGATGTTAAGCCTGTGGCATAGCTTCTATTTACTTCGTTTTGCTCCCCATCGTTAGGACTTATGCACATGGACCAGCGTTCCGTACTCGATATTCTTGCCGGTAAAACCTACTTTATCCGCACCTTTGGCTGCCAGATGAATCAGCATGACTCCGAGCGTGTGAGCGGTCTGCTTGATTCGTATGGCTGTCTCATGGCACTCGATCTTGAGCATGCCGATATCGTTGTCTTCATGACATGCTGCGTGCGCGAGGCCGCCGATACTCGCCTGTACGGTCAGTGCAATTCCTGCAAAAGCCTGCCGCCTTCGCCTTCGGGCAAGCGCGTGGTTGCCGTTGGTGGTTGCATCGCGCAGCGCGATGGCGAGGGCCTGCTCACCAACGTCGATAACGTCAATGTCATCTTTGGCACGCATTCTATCGCACATGTGGCCGAGCTCATTGCCGAGGCGTTCCTTGATGGTAAGCGTCATATCCGCACCAATGAGCATGAGGATACGGATGCCATGAGCATGCCGTGGCATCGCGAGACCCAGTATCACGCCTGGGTGCCCATCATGACGGGTTGCAATAATTTCTGCACCTATTGCATCGTGCCGTACGTGCGCGGTCGCGAAAAGAGCCGCCCCTTCGAGGAAATTGTCGACGAGGTGACCGGTTTGGTGCGCCAGGGCGTGCGCGAGATTACGCTGCTGGGCCAAAACGTTAACTCATATGGTCGCGATCTGTTTGGCAAGCCGCGTTTTGCCGATCTGCTGCGTGCCGTGGGCGATACGGGTGTGGAGCGCAT
>CAVHBE010000038.1:0-1328 GCA_963634045.1 Methanobrevibacter smithii | reverse complement strand
CGCCATGGCCGAGACGCCCGCCGTCATGCCGCAGCTTCACTTGGCCGTTCAGTCGGGCTCCACGCGTATCCTCAAAGAGATGAATCGCCGTTATACACGCGAGGACTATCTGGGCCTGGTCGATCGCATTCGCAACCGCATGCCCGATATCGCGCTCTCGACCGATATTATCGTTGGCTTCCCGGGCGAGACTGAAGAGGACTTTGAGCAGACGCTCTCACTTGCCGAGACGGTCCGCTATGCTCAGGCCTATACCTTCATCTATTCCAAGCGCGCCGGTACCCCGGCCGCAGAGATTGACGATCCTACGCCGCATGAGGTTATTCTCGAGCGTTTCAACCGCCTGGTTAAGGTTATCGAGACTACGGCACACGAGTATAACCAGGGTGAGCTTCATACTGTGGTGCCTGCGCTCATTGAGGGAACGAGTAAAAAGAACGACGCGGTCCTGCTGGGCAAGAGTCCCAAGAATCAGACCGTGCATGCGCCTATCCCCGAGGGTTACAGCATCGATCAGCTTGTTGGCAAGATCGTTGATGTTGACGTTGACGTTGCCAAGACCTGGTATTTGTCCGGCTCCGTTGTGGGCGAGCCGCGCTAATGGTTTCTCCCAGGGCAGGACTTTCCGCCGTTGCGATCGTCGGTCCGACGGCGGTTGGTAAGAGTGATGTTGCCGACCGTTTGGCCTCTCGTCTTTCGTCCGAAGTGCTGTCGTGCGATGCGATGCAAATCTATCGCGGCATGGACATCGGTACCGCAAAGATGGCGCCCGATGAGTGTACGGCGCCGCTGTGTCTCGTCGACATTGTAGAGCCGGGTGTGGCATATTCTGCTGCGCTTTATCAGGCTGACGCTCGCGCGCATGTTGAACGTCTCCTTGGTTCGGGTCGCCTGCCGGTTTTTTGTGGAGGTACGGGGCTGTATCTCAAGGCCGCCCTCGATGAGATGGATTTTCCCTCGGGCGAGCTTGTGGACGATCGTCGCGCGGGGTATCAGGAACTTGCCGAGCGCATAGGCGAGGAAGCGCTGCACGCGCTGCTTGCCGAGCGTGACCCCGAGTCCGCTGCGGTCATCCATCCCCATAATGTTCGTCGCGTGATTCGCGCGCTCGAAATGCACGATGATGGTGTGTCCTACGCGCAGCAAAAGTTGCAGTTTAGTGTTCCGCGCGAGCATTATCATGCCCTATGGTTTGGTCTGACGCGTAATAGCGAGGTGCTCTACGAGCGCATTAACCTGCGTGTCGATATGATGTTTGAGCAGGGTCTT
The DNA here is from genome assembly GCA_963634045.1 of Methanobrevibacter smithii. Lineage (GTDB taxonomy): Bacteria > Actinomycetota > Coriobacteriia > Coriobacteriales > Coriobacteriaceae > Collinsella. The sequence continues at coordinate 59 of CAVHBE010000038.1, read as the reverse complement.
GTCAATGAGGTCCGCAGTCTTATGGGGCAGGGGCTGGGAGATGCCCTGACGTCGATGCA
>CAVHBE010000037.1:1937-5884 GCA_963634045.1 Methanobrevibacter smithii | reverse complement strand
CTCATGTTCAACGCTGACGGCATGACGCTTGACGAGTATCATCGTGACGATTTACTCGCAAGCCTTACCAGTCGCGGCGCCGAGGTTCATGTGGTGTCGACCATGCCGCATGAGCTGCTCGATACCCTGGAGCGCATCCTTGGCATTGTGCCCGCAGACTCTAACACTTCCACTGACCCTACCCATTAAAGGAGAGCAGATGAAACCTATCGTCGCCGTCGTCGGACGCCCCAACGTGGGCAAGTCCACGCTCGTTAACCGCTTGGCCCAGACCTCGGACGCCATCGTCCACGAGTCCCGCGGCGTCACGCGCGACCGCTCGTATCACACGGCCGATTGGAACGGTCGTGAGTTCACCATCGTCGACACGGGCGGCATCGAGCCGCTCAAGAGCGATGACGTGTTTGCCACGTCCATCCGCGATCAGGCGCTCGCCGCCGCCGAGGAAGCCGCCGTCATCCTGTTTGTGGTCGACGGCCGCACCGGCGTCACCGAGGAGGACGAGTCGGTCGCTCGCATGCTCAAGCGCTGCGACAAGCCGGTCTTTTTGCTGGTGAACAAGCTCGACAACCCCGATCGCGAGAACGACAGCATCTGGGAGTTCTATTCGCTCGGCATCGGTGAGCCCACGCCGCTCTCGGCCCTGCATGGTCATGGCACGGGCGACCTGCTCGACGATATCGTGGCCCTGCTTCCGGAGGAAGAGGACGAGGTCGCCGATGAGTTCCCCAACGCGCTGAACGTCGCCATCATCGGCCGCCCCAACGCCGGTAAGTCTTCGCTGTTCAACCGCATCCTGGGCGCCGACCGCTCCATCGTGTCCAACATTGCCGGCACCACGCGCGACGCCATCGACACGGTCGTCGAGCGCAACGGCAAGCACTACCGCATGGTCGACACCGCGGGCATCCGTAAGAAGAGCACTGTGTACGAGAACATCGAGTACTACTCCATGGTCCGCGGCCTGCGCGCCATCGACCGCGCCGACGTGGCGCTGCTCGTCGTCGACGCCTCCGTGGGCGTCACCGAGCAGGACCAGAAGGTCATGGGCTTGGCCATTGAGCGCGGCTGCGCCATCGTGGTGCTGCTCAACAAGTGGGACCTGCTCGACGACGACCGTAAGCGCGAGGCCTGCATGGAGACCATCGACCGCCGTCTGGGCGTCATGGCTCCCTGGGCCCAGTACCTGCGCATCTCTGCCCTCACTGGCCGCAGCGTCGAGAAGATCTGGGCGATGGTCGACGCCGCCGAGAAGACGCGCTCGCAAAAGATCAGCACCTCGCGCCTCAACACGTTCCTCACCGACCTGCGCGAGTTCGGTCACACCGTGGTGGACGGCAAGCGCCGCCTGCGCATGCACTATGTGACCCAGACGGGCGTCAACCCGCCGACGTTTACGTTCTTCGTCAACCACAGCGACCTGGTCAACGACACCTACCAGCGCTACGTCGAGAACCGCATGCGCTCGACCTTCGATTTTTCCGGCACGCCCATTCGACTCTTCTTTAGGAAGAAGGAGCAAAAGGATGCATAATCCAATTCTGCTGACCGCCATCTGCGCCGTGGTCTCGTTCTTTATCGGGGCGATTCCGTTTGGCCTTATCCTGGGCCGCGTGTTCAACCACACCGACATTCGCAAGGCGGGCTCCGGCAACATCGGCACCACCAACGCACTGCGCGTGGCCGGCCCCAAGGTGGCCGCACTCACGCTGCTGCTCGACTGCCTTAAGGGCGCAATCTGCGTCCTTATCGCGCGTCCGCTCATTGCGAGCGTGGGCTATGGCTTCCCCGTGAGCATTATGGCTCCCGGTGCCGCCGGCGACTGGATGCTCGGCGTCATTTGCCTGGCAGCGGCGTGGGGCCATATCTTCTCGCCCTACCTCAACTTCCATGGAGGCAAGGGTATCGCCGTGGGTCTGGGCGTTATCCTCGCCTGGTACTGGCCCATTGGTCTGTCGCTGCTGGGCATGTTTATCGTGGCCGTCGCCATCACCAAGTTCGTGTCGGTGGGCTCGCTTGCCGCGGCCATCGGTCTTCCCATTGCCGCTTGTGCGGTCTTTCCGTACAGCAGCCTAGGACTTAAGTTTTGCATGGCGACGATCGGCATCACCGTGGTGTGGGCCCATCGTGCGAACATCAAAAAGCTCATGACCGGTAAGGAGTCCAAGCTCTCGTTTACCAAGCGCGTCACCGAGCCCGACGATAAGTAGGAGAGAGTCATGAATGTTGCGCTGATTGGCTCTGGCTCCTGGGGAACCGCCGTCGCCGGCCTTGCCGCCGCGCGAGCCGAGCGCGTGACCATGTGGGCCCATAGCGAGCAGACGGCCGCCGGCATCAATGGCGAACACCGCAACCCCCGCTACCTTGTGGACTACGTGCTGCCCGGCAACGTCGTCGCCACGACCGAGCTCGTGCAGGCGCTCGACGGCGCCGAGGCCATCATCTTTGCCGTTCCTTCGACGCACCTTCGCAGCGTGTGCCACCAGGCCGCGCCCTTTATCGCCGCCGATACCCCAGTGCTCTGCCTCACCAAGGGCATTGAGCCTGAGTCCGGCCTGCTCATGAGCGAGGTCATCGCCAGCGAGATCGGCAACGAGTCGCGCGTGGCGGCGCTCTCGGGCCCCAACCATGCCGAGGAGATCTGCCGCGGAGGTCTTTCTGCCGCCGTCATCGCCAGCGAAGATCCGCAGATAGGGGAGACCTTTAAGGACCTACTCCTGTCCACGGCCTTCCGCATCTATCTGTCGCAAGACATGACCGGCGTTGAGGTTTGCGGCGCCATGAAAAACGTCATCGCCATCGTGTGCGGCATTTCCGCCGGCTCCGGCGCAGGCGACAACACGCTCGCCCTCATCATGACGCGCGGCCTGGCCGAGATCAGCCGCCTGGTGCACGCCCGTGGCGGTCAAGCTATGACCTGCATGGGACTTGCCGGCATGGGCGACCTCATTGCCACCTGTACCTCGGAGCATTCGCGCAACCGCACCTTTGGCTACGAGTTTGCCCACGGCGTTTCGCTCGACGAGTACCAGACGCGCACGCATATGGTTGTCGAGGGCGCCGTCGCGGCCCGCAGCGTCAGCGAACTTGCCCGTTCACTGGGTGTAGACATTCCGCTCACCTTTGCCGTGGAGCAAACGCTCTACAACGGTGTTACTTTGGATAGGGCGCTCGAGATTCTTACCGACCGCGTACCCTCCCAAGAGTTCTACGGACTCACCGACTAGCGCAGAAAGGCTTCTACCATGGGTTCCATCAAAATCGCTCCGTCCGTCCTCTCGGCCGACATGGCCAACCTCAAGGGCGAACTCGACAAGATCGCCGGCGCCGACTACGTGCACTTCGACGTTATGGACGGTCACTTTACCGGCAACCTCACCTTTGGCGTCGACATCCTCAAGGCCGTCAAGCGCTCCACCGATGTCCCGGTCGACGCGCACCTGATGGTGTCGAACCCCGATGAGACGGTCGATTGGTACGCCGACGCCGGTGCCGACATGATCACCGTGCACTACGAGGCTTCCACGCACCTGCACCGCACGCTCACCCATCTGCAACAGCGCGGCGTCAAGGCCGGCGTGGTGCTCAACCCCGCCACGCCCGTCTGCGTGCTCGAGAGCATTATCGACGTTGTCGACATGGTGCTGCTCATGAGCGTGAACCCGGGCTTTGGCGGCCAAAGCTTTATCCCGGGCACCATCGCAAAGATCCACGAGCTCAAGGCCATGTGCGAGCGCCACGGCGTGGCGCCCATGATCGAGGTCGACGGCGGTATCTCTTCCAAAAACATCACCGAGGTCGTCAAGGCCGGCGCCAACGTACTCGTGGCCGGTTCCGCCGTATTTAAGTCCGAAGATCCCGCCGCTGAGGTTGCGCTGCTGCAGAAGCTGGGCAACGAGGCTGCACAGGAGGCATAAATCCTTATGACCGCAGGTCAAAACCGCATA
>CAVHBE010000037.1:0-1927 GCA_963634045.1 Methanobrevibacter smithii | reverse complement strand
TGCCGCCTCGACGCCCATGCGCGCCGAGGCGCTCCTTGCGCAGCGCGAATATGACGACAGCGAGCTTGCCGGCGTCAACCCCAACTCGCTGCACTCGCTCGGCCGCAAGGCCGCCGCGCGCCTGGAGGTTGTCCGTCGCGAGATCGCCCATAGCTTTGGCGCACGCGTCCGCCCGTCCGAGATTGTTCTGACCAACGGCGGCACCGAAGCCAACCAGCTGGCGCTGCTCGGTCTTGCCGAGGGCGCTCGTCAGCGCGATCGTAAGCGTAACCGCGTGATCGTATCTGCCATCGAGCACGATTCGATTCTGGACAACCTGCCGCTGCTGCGTGCCGCCGGCTTTACCGTCGACCTGGTGCAGCCCTGCCGCGCGGGCTACATTGAGCCTGCCGCGCTTGTCGAGCTACTAGGCGACGACGTGGCGCTCGTGAGCATTATGGTCGCCAACAACGAGACCGGCGTGGTGCAGCCCATCCGCGAGCTTGCCTCGGCCGCTCATACCGTGGGCGCAGTGTTCCACACCGATGCTATCCAGGGCTATCTGCACATTCCACTCGATGTCACCGAGCTGGGCGTCGATGCTATGTCCGTCGCGGCCCACAAAATTGGCGGTCCTGTGGCATCCGGCGCGCTCTACGTTAAGACCCGCACGCCACTGCGCCCCCGCATCTTTGGCGGCGGACAGGAAGCCGGACGTCGCGCCGGCACGCAGGACCTGCGCACGCAGCTAGCCTTTGCCGCTGCTGCCCGCACGCTGGTGCCCCAAGTGGCTCAGGAGCGCGAAAAGCTGCAAGCCCTTTCCGACAAACTCTACGCCACGCTTACGGCCCATCCACGCATTCATGCCACCATGGGCGACTACGAGCAGGTCGACCGTCTGCCGGGTATGGTTTCGATCTACGTCGACGGCATGGACTCCGAGGAGCTCATCGTCAAGCTCGACGCCGCCGGCTTTGAGGTTTCGGCCGGCTCTGCCTGCTCGAGCGGCAGCATGGACCCGAGCCACGTTTTGAGCGCGATGGGCATCGGTCGCGAGCAGGCATTGGGAGCACTGCGCATTTCCTTTGATGACCGCGTGAATCCGAGCGATCTGGACGAGTTCGCCCGGACGCTGCTCTCGATCGTGGGTGCCGCATGATCGTCGCCGAGCTTGAGCGCGCGCTGCTGGCACGCTATCCCAAGGCGGACGCCGAGGGCTGGGATCACGTAGGACTCTCCGTTGGCGATCCGGCCGCGGAGATCACCGGCGTTGCCTGCGCACTCGATGCGACCGTGGCTAACGTTCGCCGCGCCCAAGAAGCCGGCGCCAACGTGCTGCTGACGCATCATCCCATATACATCAAGGCACCCGAGGCCTTTTGTCCGGCGGATGCCACACGACCCCAGTGCAGCGCGGCCCTCTACGAGGCTGCCCGCTGCGGCGTGAGCATTATTTCGCTCCACACCAATCTGGACCGCTCGCACGAGGCGCGTGCCTGCCTAAGTGAGCTGCTGGACGCCGTGCCCGTGAGCTCGCTGGAGCACGTAGACGACCCCGAGTCGACCGGCCTTGGCGCGCTTGCGACGCTCAACGACCCGTGCACGCTGCGCGATCTTGCCGCCCGTGCTGCCACGGCCTTCGGAAGCGACCCGCGTGTATGGGGCGATGCCGAGCGCTCGTGCCGCACCGTCGCCATTCTGGGCGGCTCCCTCGGTGACTTTGGCGAACTTGCCATCGCCGCCGGTGCGGATGTTGTCGTGACGGGCGAGGCAGGCTATCACGTGGCGCAGGACCTTGCCTTGCGTGGGCTACCGGTGATCTTGCTCGGCCACGACCGCTCCGAGGAGCCGTTCGTTGATATATTGATGAACTCTGCAGTTGACGCCGGGGTCGACCCCCGTCATGCGATTAAAATACTGAACCCTTGCCAATGGTGGACTGTGACAA
>CAVHBE010000036.1:3667-14112 GCA_963634045.1 Methanobrevibacter smithii | reverse complement strand
CTTGCAGGAGTGCGTGCAGGCAGACGGCCACGAGCCTCCCGCGTATAAGCTGGTCGGCTCCGAGGGCCCCGCACATGCGCCCACCTTTACCGCTGTGGTGCTCATCGACGGTATTCGCCAGGGCCGCGGCACCGGTTCCTCCAAGAAGGAGGCCGAGGGGGCCGCTGCACTCGAGGCGCTCGACCGCATGGGCTACACCACCAACGGCGTGATTCTTAACAAGAAGCCTGTTTAAGCGAGGAACCGTGTATCTCAAGTCCCTCACGCTCAAAGGGTTCAAGTCGTTTGCCGACCGCGCCCATATGTCATTTGAGCCGGGTCTGACCGTCATCGTCGGTCCCAACGGCTCGGGAAAATCGAACATCTCCGACTCGATTCTGTGGGTCCTGGGCGAGCAGAGCGCCAAGCAGCTGCGCGGTCAGGCCATGGAGGATGTCATCTTCTCGGGCTCGTCGGCTCGCAAGCCGGTGGGTGTTGCCGAGGTTACGCTGGTGCTCGATAACTCGGACCATATGCTGCCCGTCGACTTTGACGAGGTCGCCATCACCCGTCGTATGTATCGCTCGGGCGAAAGCGAGTACCTCATCAACTCGAGCCCGTGCCGCCTGATGGCCATTCAGGACATCCTGCACGATTCGGGCCTGGGCAAGGATACGCATTCCATCATCAGCCAGGGCAAGCTCGACGCCATTTTGCAGAGCCGCCCCGAGGAGCGCCGCGCCCTGATCGAGGAGGCTGCCGGCATCTCCAAGCATAAGCGCCGCAAGGAGCGTGCGCTCAAAAAGATTAAATCGATGGACGAGCACCTGACCCGTGCCCGCGACATCAATAAGGAGATCGCCCGCCAGCTGCGGCCGCTGGAGCGTCAGGTTGATCGCGCGCGCAAGTACAAAGAGCTGTCCTCGCGTGCGAACGAGCTTACGCAGATGCTGGCCGTCGACGAGCTTCGTTCGCTGCAGTCGCAGTGGAACGACCTGGAGAGCCGCTCCAAGGAGGGCGCTGCCGAGCTTGAGCTTGCGCAATACCGCTTGGGCGAAAAGGAGCGCGAGCTCGAGAAGCTCCAGGTCATGCTCGAGGAAAAGGGCCTGTTTGTGGGTGATCTGGGCGAGCAGCGCCGTCATATGCAAGACGTGGTCGGCCGCATCAACTCCGACATGCGCCTGCTCGAGGAAAAGGGCCACAACATGGTGTCGCGCCTGTCCGACATACGCGGCCAGATCTCGAGCTCTGAGCATCAGCGTCGTCGCGTGGTCGAGGAGCTCGAGGATGCGCGTGCCCAGCTTGAGGAAGTGACCGGTGCGCACATGCAGGCCCAGGACGACGTTGATGCCGCCGGTCCTGCCGCCGCCCAGCTCCACGAGCGTCGCGTGGCGCTCGACAATCAGATTTCGCAGCTCACGCGCGAGCAGCGCGATGTGCAGCGTGTGGCCGATAACGCCGCGCTCGAGCTCGCCAAGGTTAAGGACTCGCTGAGCAACGCCGAGGTCGAGGACAACATGTACGCCTCGCGCCTGGAGCAGATCGACGAGCAGCTCGAGGAGGTTACGGCCTCGCTCGAGAGCCGTCGCGACCGCGCTGAGGAACTTGACGGTGCGCTCGATCAGGCCCGCCAGGCCCAGATTGATGCTCGCGAGGCCACCGAGGTCGCCCGTGCGGCGTTGAAGGACTTGCGTAATCGTGAGAGTGAGGCGCGCAACAAACTTTCCGAGGTGCGCTCGGAGCTTGCCAGCCAAAAGAAGCTCGATGCCCGCATGGCCGACAGCTCGCCGCTCGTGAGTCGACTGGTGGGGGTGTTGGGCGATGGCGTAACGGGTCGCCTGGGCGATGTGCTCGAGGCCCCTCGTGAGCTCGAGGGCCTGGTCGAGCAGCTGCTTGCCGGCGATATCGATGCCCTGCTGTTTGATGACGCAGCCACGCTTGAGCGCGCCGGTCGTGCGGCTCTGGACCAAAAGAAGGCTTCGGGCGAGGCGCTGCTGGTGGCGCGCGGCGTGAGCGGTGGTGCTGCTGCTAAGGGTGCTGCCGGTTCGCGTCTGGTCGATCGCCTGTCCGTGCGCTCCGGTTATGGCCCGGTTGTCGAGGCCCTGCTCGGCGGTTATTACGTGGTCGATGACTTGGCTGCCGCGCTGGCGGCAACTGTCGTTGACGGCGTGACCTATGTGACTCCCGATGGCGCCCGCGTGAGCTGTGGCGGCCTGGTGCGCGTTGGGCTCGATGCCGGCGAGGCTTCGGGTGCCCTGGAGCGCAAACGTCGCATTCGCGAGTTAGAGGGCTTGGAACCCGATCTGGCTGCTGTGTTTGAGCATGTGTCGGATCAGGTCGTCGAGGCTAATGCGGCCGTAGAGGAGGCGCGTGCCGCCGAGGGCGATGCCGCCGGCGAGATTGCCCGTCTTGAGGGCGAGCGCCGCTCGCTGCTTTCCGAGATCGGCCGCTTGGAGCAAAGCGCTAACAATGCCGAGGTCGAGCGCGTACGCATCTCCAAGCGCCGCGAGCAGGCCGCCGAGGCCGTTCGTGCTGCGCGTCCGCGAGTTGACGAGCTCACCCGTTCGCGCGACGAGGCCCGTGCGCAGGCAAGCGATCTGGGTCTCCAGATTGCCGAAGCCAACGACGAGCTCGATCGCGTGCGCCGTGACGATTCAGAGGCCGCCGGCAAGCTCGCCGATGCCAAGGTCCGCCTGGCTCAGACGAGCGAGCGTCTGCGTTCGCTGAAGGGCCGTGTGCCCGACCTGGAGCATCGCCTGGAGGGCATCGACCGCCGTATCCGCGGAACACGCCAGGCCTCGCGCTCACTCGAGTTGCTGCGCCTGCGCGTCGATCCCATGCACGAGCGCTATTCTGCTCTGCTGGAGCGCGCATCGGATTGGGCCGCGCGTCTGCGTGACCAGGCTTCGCTCGAGGAGGCGGACTCGGCTTCGCTAAAGAAGACCATCGAGGACGCCAAGACCGAGGTCGCCCGCGCCAAGGAGCGGGTCGATGCCGCCACGGCGACGCAAAACGAGTTCAAGGTCGCACGCGGCAAGCTCGAGGTGCAGGTCGAGGCTGCCATCAAGGCTATCACCGCCGACGGCACTACGGTGCTCGAGGAAGCGCTCATGCTGCCGGCGCCCACCGATCGCGACGCTGCCGAGCGCGAGCTCAACCAACTCGTGCGCCAAATCAACAATCTGGGCCCCGTGAACCAGGTTGCCATGGAGGAGTACGAGCAGCTCAAGCGCCGCGCCGATTACATTGAGGAGCAGCTGGCCGATCTGGAGAGCGCGCGCAAGGCGCTCACCAAGATCACCGTGGCGATTGACCGCAAGATGCGCAAGGCCTTCCTGGTGACCTTTGAGAAGGTCGATGCGAACTTCCGCGAGATCTTCGCCATGCTGTTCCCGGGTGGCCAGGCGCATCTGGAGATGACCGACCCCGAGCATCCGGCCGAGACGGGCATTGAGGTCGTGGCGCAGCCGCGCGGTAAGCGCATCACCAAGATGATGCTCATGTCGGGTGGCGAGAAGAGCCTGACGGCGCTCGCCCTGCTCTTTGCCGTATACCGTACTCGCACGGTGCCGTTCTATGTGCTGGACGAGGTCGAGGCTGCGCTCGACGACGCCAACCTGTCCAAGCTCATCGGCGCCCTCGATGTGCTGCGTTCCGATACGCAGCTCTTGGTAATCTCGCATCAGCGCCGTACTATGGAGGACGCTGACGTCCTCTATGGCGTCTCGATGCAAGCCGACGGCGTCAGTCGCGTCGTCTCGCAAAAACTCGATCGCGAAACCGGAAAGGTCGTGAATGCATAATGGGATTCTTTGACGCACTCTCGCGCGGACTTGAGCGCAGCCGCGAGGCCCTCAACGAGGTCTTCTACTTTGGCGGTGAGGTCGACGAGGATTTTTGGGAGGATCTTGAGGACACCCTCGTCATGGGTGACACTGGCGCCGAGGTCGCCATTCAGGTCTCCGATGACCTGCGCGACGCCGCCGCCAAGAAGAACCTCAAGACCGCCCCGCAGCTTCGTCGCGCCCTGGCCGAGCAGCTCGAGGGCCATTTTGTGCCTGTTGAGCGCGACCCGTTTTCCGATACGCCGAGCTGCGTGCTGTTTGTCGGTATCAACGGCGCCGGCAAGACCACCACGGTCGGCAAGATTGCGAGCGCCATGGCCGCCCGCGGCAAGAACGTGGTTATCGGTTCGGCCGACACCTTCCGCGCCGCCGCTATCGAGCAGCTCGATGTGTGGGGTCAGCGTGCCGGCGTACCGGTTATCAAGCGTGACCGCGGCTCCGATCCTGCGAGCGTGTGCTATGACGTGCTCGACGAGGCCGATAAGCGCGGCAGCGACCTGGTGCTCATCGATACCGCCGGTCGTCTGCACACGAGTCCCGAGCTCATGCGCGAGCTCGCCAAGGTGGTCAATGTGACCCGTAAGCGCGCCGCCAATATGGCCGCCGGTCCCATGCCGGTCTCGGTCGTGCTTGTGATCGATGCCGCTACGGGTCAGAACGGTCTGAACCAGGCGCTCGAGTTTAACGAGGCGCTGGGCCTGGACGGTATTATCATGACTAAGCTCGACGGCACGGCTAAGGGTGGTATCGCCATGGCCGTGGCCGAGAAGCTCAAGCTCCCGATCCTGCGCATCGGCGTGGGCGAGCAGGTCGATGACCTGCAGGAGTTTAACGCCAAAGATTTCTGCCGCGCCCTGGTGGGCGAGTCCAACTAAGGAGTAACCAGTGTTTGATTCCCTGAGCGATCGCCTCAACGACACATTTGACCGCCTGCGCGGCAAGGGTAAGCTGACCGAGGCCGATATCACTTCTGCCATGCGCGACATTCGCATGGCGCTACTCGAGGCCGACGTTAACTTTAAGGTCGTCAAGGAGTTCGTTGCCAAGACCAAGGAGCGCTGCATGACCGCCGAGGTCATGGAGTCGCTGTCGCCGGCGCAAAACGTCGTCAAGATCGTGCTCGACGAGCTTACCGAGATGCTCGGCTCAACCGAGAGCAAACTCGTCTTTAGCAACCGCATTCCCAATGTCATCATGCTCGTGGGCTTGCAGGGCTCCGGTAAGACCACGGCGGCCGTAAAGCTGGCCTACCTGCTCAAGAAGCAGGGCCGCTCGCCGCTGCTCGCTGCGTGCGACGTCTACCGTCCCGCCGCTGCCGACCAGCTGGCCACGCTCGGTGGCGAGATCGGCGTGCCGGTCTTCCGCGGTGACGGAGCGCACCCGGTCGATATTGCCAAGGGCGCCATCCAAGAGGCCGTCGACCACCTGCGTGACGTGGTCATCGTCGATACCGCCGGTCGTCTTCAGATCGACGAGCAGATGATGCAGGAGGCCGTCGACATCAAGAAGGCCGTCAAGCCCGACCAGGTGCTTATGGTCGTCGACGCCATGACCGGCCAGGACATCGTCAACGTCGTCTCGACCTTCGCCGATCGCACCGACTTTGACGGTGTGATCATCTCCAAGCTCGACGGCGATGCCCGTGGCGGCGGCGCACTTTCGGTGCGTCAGGTGACCGGTAAGCCCATCAAGTTTGTGAGCATGGGCGAGAAACCCGATTCGCTTGAGCCGTTCTATCCCGATCGCATGGCCAAGCGCATTCTGGGCATGGGCGATGTTGTCGGCATTATCGAGAAGGCCCAGGAGGCAGCCGATGCAGAGCAGCTTGAGGCTGCCGAGCGTATGCTGCGCGAGGGCTTTACCATGAACGACATGCTCGACCAGATGAAGGCCGTCAAGAAGATGGGCGGCATGAAGGGTATCCTGGGCATGCTCCCCGGTGGTCAGCGTGCACTCAACCAGATGGGCGGCAACCTGGACGAGGGTATCTTCGATAAGAACGAGGCCATCATCATGTCGATGACCAAGGAGGAGCGCCTGCGTCCCTCCATCATCAACGGCCAGCGCCGCGCGCGTATCGCCAAGGGCGCCGGCGTAACCCCCACCGAGGTCAACAGCCTTATGAAGCAGTGGGGCGAGATGAATAAGATGATGGGCCGCATGCGCACGATGGCCAATCAGGCACAGGCCGGCGGCAAGAAGGGCAAAAAGGGTAAGAAGGGCAAGAAGATGCGCATGCCCAATATCCCTGGCCTGGACGCCATGGGTCTGGGCGGCATGGGCGGCCTGGGTACGGGCGGTCCCAAGTCCGATATGGAGCTGCTGCGCCAGATGGAAGCGCAGATGCGCAATAAGAAATAGAGCTGTAATTCCAGCTTGAAATGGCAAAGGCCACTCGGAAGCTATCGGGTGGCCTTTGTTGTTGGCTTTGATTGTTGGGTTGCGCTTAGCGTCGCAGCTCGAGCTCGCGGTGTCGTGCCGTTAGTGGCAGCTGCAGCCCTCGTGACCCTCGTGCTCGTGATGGCCGTGGCAGCTGCAGGACTCGCCATGGGCGTGGTCGTGGTCATGGCCGTGGCAGTCGCACGTGGCCTCGCCGTTCTGCGCGAGCGTGCCGGCGATAAGGGCCTCGACGCAGGCGTCGCAGCTGCCCTGCGCACCTGCGTATACCGTGATGCCGGCTTGGGCAAGCGCGTTGATAGCGCCACCGCCGATGCCGCCGCAGATGAGCGTGTCCACGCCGCCGTTTGCGAGCAGGCCCGCAAGGGCGCCGTGGCCGGTGCCGCCGGTGCCGACGATCTGCTCGTTGAGCACCCTGCCGTCCTGAATGTCATAGATCTTGAACTGCTCGCTGCGGCCAAAGTGCATAAAGATGTTGCCGTTGTCGTACGTGGTTGCCACCCTCATGGTGTCGACCTCCTTTGCTGGCCATACGGCCGTCGTTGTGGTGATGGGGGAGTACGCGATATTGCCGCCTTCGATGACGATCGCCCGTCCATTGACTAGCGCGTTTGCCACCTTGCGATGCGCGCGGCTGCAGATTGCCGCCACCGTGGCGCGCGCGATACCCATCTGCTGTGCGACTGCCTCTTGGTTAAGGCCTTCCAGGTCGCACAGGCGCAGGACTTCGAGTTCGTCGACCGTCATGTCGATGGCGTCGCCGCTCGCCAGGCCATCGGGGGTAAAACCGCGATATTCGGGGATGATCCCGACGCGGCGCAGTTTCTCGCGTCTTCCTGCCATACGCACTCCTTATCTGACATATGTCAACAATAGAATAGCGCGTTGGTCGTTGGACGCAAGGCATTTTTAGCATATGTCAGAAAATGACGGCTTGTGTTAGGGCTGTGGGGTCGAGCACGCCTGGGCTACAATAAAATCGCCAATAGGCTACTGACGGGAGGGTCAATGAGCAAAGCTGATCAACAGTTTGTAACCATGTGTCGCGATATTTTGGACCATGGCACCACCACCGAAGGCCAAAAGGTCCGCCCGGTGTGGGAGGACGGCACCCCTGCCTATACCATTAAAAACTTTGGTGTCACGGCCCGTTACGACCTGCGTGAGGAGTTTCCGGCTCTTACCCTGCGTCGTACGGCTCTCAAATCTGCCATGGACGAGATCCTATGGATCTATCAGAAGAAGTCCAATAACGTGCATGACCTCAACAGCCATATCTGGGATGAGTGGGCCGACGAGACCGGTTCCATCGGCAAGGCCTACGGGTATCAGATTGGCCAGAAGAGCCATTATGCCGAGGGTGACTTTGACCAGATGGACCGCGTGCTGTACGACCTTAAGAACACGCCGTACAGCCGCCGCATTATGACGAACACCTATGTGTTTAGCGATCTGTCCGAGATGCACCTGTATCCGTGCGCCTACAGCGTGACGTATAACGTGACGCAGCGCCCGCAGGATGACAAACCGACGCTCAACATGATTCTCAACCAGCGTAGCCAGGACATTTTGGCCGCGAACAACTGGAATGTGTGCCAGTATGCCATTTTGCTGATGATGGTCGCGCAGTCGGTCGATATGGTCGCTGGCGAGCTGCTGCACGTGATCGCCGATGCCCATATTTACGACCGTCATGTCGATATCGTCCGCGAGCTTATCGAGCGCCCGCAGTTTGCGGCTCCCAAGGTAACGCTCAACCCCGATGTGCATGATTTCTACGCGTTTACGACCGATGATCTGATCGTCGAGGGCTATGAGCACGGCCCGCAGGTCAAGAACATCCCCATTGCTGTGTAGGTGACGCGCATGACGTGTAAGCTTTCTGCCATTGTCGCCGTGTGCGATGACTGGGGTATTGGGTGCGAGGGTGACATGGTCGTGTCCAACCGTGCCGACATGCGCCATTTTGTGGCGTGCACCAAAGGCTGTCCGGTCATTATGGGACGCAAGACGCTGCTGAGTTTTCCCGGCGGGCGTCCGCTTAAGAACCGTCGCAATATCGTACTCACCCGCGACGAGAGCTTTGCTGCCGAGGGCGTCGACGTGGTGTATAGCGTTGACGAGGCCTTGGCCGCCGTGGCCGATGAGCCCGTTGCGTGGGTGATTGGCGGCGGCGAGGTGTATCGGCAATTTTTGCCGTATTGCACCGAGGCCGAGGTCACGCACAACCATTGCATCCATGACGTGGATACGTACTTTCCCGATTTGGATGCCGATTCCGCGTGGGAGATTGCGCGGCGTTGCGGTGTTGCCACGATTGCCGCGGGCGAGGGTGACGAAGGTCTCGATTATGAGTTCGTGACGTATCGTCGCGTTGAGGCGTAAATCGTCTGGCGTGAACGGTATCATCGGATTATTTGATTGCATGGGGCGGCGCTTAGCGTCGCCTCGTTTGGTATAGATGTGCTGTAAAGAAAGGTGCGGGCTGGCTGCTATGACTGATGCCGTTGAGGTGCTGCGAATCGATTCGCTCGAGGACGAGCGGCTCGATGCCTACGTGCGACTGACCGAGCGCGAGCTGCGCTGCGTGCTGGAGCCGCAAAAGGGCATCTTTATCGCCGAGAGTGCCAAGGTTATCGAGCGCGCGGTGCGCGCCGGATACGAGCCGGTGAGCTTTCTTTTGGGCGAACGCTGGCTCGACCAGATGATGCCGCTGTTTGAGCAGCTTGTCGTGCGCGAGGGAGCGGGTCCGGTTCCCGTGTTCGTGGCCTCGATGGAGCTTATGGAGCAGCTGACGGGCTTTAACGTGACGCGCGGTGCGCTTGCGGCGTTCCGTCGCCCGCGTCAGATTCCGGTTGATGAGTTCTTGGGTGGCGTCGTCGAGGCGGCGGGGGAGCGCCCGGTGCGCGTGTGCGTGCTTGAGGGCATTGTCGACCACACCAACGTCGGCGCGATTTTCCGCTCGGCGGCTGCGCTGAACGTCGATGGTATTTTGGTGAGCCCCACGTGCTGTGACCCGCTGTACCGTCGCTCGGCCCGCGTGAGCATGGGCACGGTGTTCCAGGTGCCCTGGACACGCATTGGCAGCGAGGCGCGCGTATGGCCGCATGATGGGCTGGCGGCGCTGCACGATGCCGGCTTTTCGTGTGCCGCCATGGCGTTGATGGATGATTCGGTGTCATTGGACGATCCCGCGCTGCAGGAGATTGACCGCCTGGCAATCTTTATGGGCACCGAGGGTGCTGGCTTGGGCGCCAAGACCATTGCAGGCTGTGACCGCGCCGTGCGTATTCCGATGGCGCATGGGGTCGATTCGCTTAACGTGGCCGCGGCAAGTGCCGTCGCCTTTTGGCAGCTGTGCCCGCATGTGAGCAACGAGTACCACTACCAGCCGGGTTTGTATCACTAAACAGATATTTCGCACCGGGCTGTGGTTCGGGGCGTTTCGGCCGACGCTGGTCGGTGCTAAGCTGGTGTCGGCTTTGGTCTTAAATTGCCGTTTTGTTGTATGACGTACGCTAGTGGGGAGGGCGTGTGGCTAAGAAATCTACGGCTATCGATGTAACGCAGGGTGTCATTTGGCAGCAGCTGCTGTCGCTGTGCGTTCCCATCTTCTTTGGTTCGTTCTTTCAGCAGGCATACACGCTTATCGGTACCTATATCGTCGGTCAGTTTGGCGGCAAGCTCGCGCTGGGTGGCATCCAGGCCACGATGGTGCTCACCGAGCTCTGCATTGGCTTTTGCGTTGGCGTCGGTGCCGGCTGCGCGGTCATTACGGGCCAGTTTTTTGGCCAGCACGATGACGAGCGCCTGAGCCGATCGGTCCATACGGCCATGACGCTCGCGCTGGTGGGCGGAATCGTTTTCTCGATTCTTGGCATAGTGTTCGTTGAGCCCATGCTGGTGCTTATGAATACGCCGCATGAACTATTGGCCGAGGGCGTGGCCTATGCCCGTTGCTATTTTGCCGCCATGGTTGCGGCGCTGCTGCTCAATATGGGAACGGCATTGCTGCGCGCCGTGGGCGACACGCGCGGGCCCGCTGTGATCATCGCTTCCGGCTGCCTTGTTAATGCGGTGCTGGATGTCATCTTCGTTGCCGTACTTCATATGGAGGCTCTGGGCTGCGGCATCGCGGTGGCGCTGACCATTTGCTCCAATGCCACGATGATCGTGATTCGTATGATGCACGCACCGGGCGCGTGGCGGCTTTCACTGTCCAAA
>CAVHBE010000036.1:0-3657 GCA_963634045.1 Methanobrevibacter smithii | reverse complement strand
ATTTGTAAGAGCATGATCTCGTGTGGTCTGCCGCTTGGCTTTCAGTCTGCTGCGTATTCGATTTCCAACGTTTTGATTCAGGTGTCGGTCAACTCGTTTGGTGCCGATGTCACCACGGCTTGGGGTCTTTCGGGCCGCCTGGATGGCATTGTCTGGATGGTTACCGAGGCGCTTGGCGTGTCGATTACCACGTTCTCGGCACAGAACTTTGGCGCGCGCAACTACGAGCGCATGCGAAAGGGCTACCATACGTCGCTCGTGCTGTCGTTTATGCTCATTGGTGGCCTGTCTGCCGTGCTGCTGGTGTTCTCGGGTCCGTTGTCGCGCCTGTTTGTCGACGATGCTTCGATTTCGGCGTACACCACGACCATCCTCCATTTCATTGCGCCGTTCTATGCGATTTTCTCGATTATCGAGAACGCCTCGGGTTCCATCCGCGGCGCCGGCGTGAGCTTGCAGCCCATGCTGCTCACGATTTTTGGCACCGTCGTGCTCAGGGTGATCTGGGTGTTTGCGATTATGCCGTTCGATCCGTCGCTTGAGCACCTGCTGCTGGTCTACCCCGTAACCTGGCTCATCACCGCCATAATGTTCACCATCTACCACCACAGCGGCAACTGGCTAGGCCGCGCCACCGCCTAGTCGTTGGGGACGTCCCCAATGGCTAGTATTCGATGCCTTGGCGGACTAGGAGGCCTTCGTCGAAGTAGTGTTTGACGGGGCGCATTTCGGTTACTAGGTCGGCAAGGTCGGCGAGGGGCAGCAAGCCGCGGCCAGTGAGTACGAGATCCGTGGTGGTTGGTTTCATTGCGATCAACGCTTCGACATCTTCGCGCGTCACAAAGCCCCGTCGCATGGCTTCTCCCAGCTCATCCAAGATCAGCACGTCGACCTGGCTAATCTGCTCGCGCGCCAGCTCCATGATCTGTGCGGCACAGGCTTCGGGCGTGTCGCGGTCGGCTTGTACGATGCGTAGCCCCAATCGAGGTGCTGCGTCATGTTCGGCGCAGTGCAGCTTCTTGGCAAACTGAAGCATGAGTACGTTAAGGCCATAGCCCGTGGCGCGCAGCGCGAGCCCCAGCGCAGCTGTCGTCTTGCCCTTGCCGTCGCCTGTATAGATTTGAACCTTGCCGACTTCCAGTGATGCCATCTCTGTCCTTTCGTGCCCGGCGTCGGTTTATCGCCGTCCGGGTTGGGTATTCTAGAAAACATTATCAACCCCAGTAGATGGAGTTCAAGCAGATGGAGATGGATGACAACAAACGTAGACGGAATATGATCCTCTACGTGCTCATCGCCTTCGTCGTCTACCTCGTGCTCTCGACCGTTCTGTTCCCCAACATCGGTCACACGCAGCAGATTACGAAGACCGATTATTCGACGTTTGTCAAAGCGCTCGATAAGAAGAGCGTTGACAAGGTCGAGTACAACACGGACGATTACACGATTTATTACACCAAGAAGGGCGAGGACGAGAACATCGCCTACAAGACGACCGGTGTGCCGAATGACGCAGGCTTTACCGATCGCGTGCTTGAATCTGGCGCCTCGCTTGAGTCAGTCGTTCCCGATAAGAACTCGGGTCTGATGACCTACTACCTGCTCACGCTTATTCTGCCCATGGCGATTTTCTTCCTGATCGGTTGGTGGCTCAACCGCCGCATGAAGAAGGCCATGGGCGATGACGGTCCGTCGATGAACTTTGGCGGCGGTGGTTTTGGCGGGGGTGGACTGGGCAAGTCCGGCGCGCGCGTGATCGCCTCCAAGGACGTGGGCGTGACCTTTAAGGATGTCGCCGGCCAGGAAGAGGCCAAGGAGTCCCTCAAGGAGGTCGTCGACTTTCTGGAGAAGCCGCAGCGCTACGAGGAGATCGGCGCCAAGCTGCCGCGTGGTGCTCTTCTTGTCGGCCCTCCGGGTACCGGTAAGACCCTGCTTGCCAAGGCTGTTGCCGGCGAGGCGGGCGTGCCGTTCTTTAGCATTTCGGGCTCTGAGTTCGTCGAGATGTTCGTCGGCCGCGGCGCCGCCAAGGTGCGCGACCTGTTTAAGCAGGCCAAGGAAAAGGCCCCGTGTATCGTCTTTATCGATGAGATCGATACCATCGGCAAGAAGCGCGATGGCGGCGGCTTTAGTGGCAACGACGAGCGCGAGCAGACGCTCAACCAGCTGCTGACCGAGATGGACGGCTTCGATAACCACAAGGGTATTGTCGTTCTCGCTGCTACAAACCGCCCCGATAGCCTTGATCACGCCCTGCTGCGCCCCGGTCGTTTTGACCGCCGCATCCCCGTTGAGCTGCCCGACCTGACCGGCCGTAAGAACATTCTTGAGCTGCATGCCAAGAGCGTGAAGACGCAGCCGCCGATCGACCTGACCGCGATTGCCCGCGCCACGCCCGGTGCCTCGGGCGCCGACCTGGCCAACATCATCAACGAGGGCGCCCTGCGCGCCGTCCGTGAGGGTCGCAAACGCGCCACGCAGGACGATTTTGAGGAGTCGGTTGAGGTCGTCATCGCCGGTCAGCAGCGTAAGTCTACGGTGCTGTCCGACCACGAGAAGCAGGTCGTTTCTTACCACGAGATCGGCCATGCCATCGTTGCCGCCCGCCAGAAGGGCTCTGCGCCGGTCACCAAGATCACCATCGTGCCGCGCACGAGCGGTGCTCTGGGCTACACCATGCAGGTCGAGGAGGATGAGCGCTTCCTGACCACACGCCAGGAGGTCCTGGACAAGCTCGCCGTCTATTGCGGTGGCCGTGCAGCCGAGGAGCTCATCTTTGGCGAGATGACAACCGGTGCCGCCAACGATATCGAGCAGGCCACCAAGCTCGCCCGTAACATGGTGACGCGCTTTGGTATGTCCGATGAGTTTGGCATGATGGCGCTTGGTACCGTTCAGAATGCGTACCTCAACCAGGACACGTCGCTCACCTGCGCCCCCGGTACGGCCGAGCGCGTGGACGCGATTGTCGCCAAGCTGATCGAGGATGCGCACGATCGCGCTCTGCAGATTCTGAAAGAGAACAAGTTCAAGCTCCACGAGCTGGCTCGTTATCTCTACAAGAAGGAGACGATCACGGGTGAGGAGTTCATGAATCTCCTCACGCGTGAGAATCCGCTGATGCCGAAGCAGCAGTAAGGCTGGTTACGCAGCATCGAACGCCCCATTTGAGCTTCTATCTCAAATGGGGCGTTTTGCTTGGGAGGGATATGTATGAAGATCGTGGTAAGTGCCTGCTTGATGGGCGAGAGCTGCAAGTATAACGGGCTCGATAACTACCATCGCGAGCTGGTCGAGGCCTGCGAGCGCACGGGGACCGAGGTCCTGTTGGTATGCCCCGAGGTTTTTGGTGGCTTACCCACACCGCGCAAGCCGTCCGAGATTGTTAACGGCGAGGTCCGTACCTGCGAGGGCACCTCAGTCGATCGCGAGTTTCGCCTGGGTGCCGAGCACGCGCTCGATATGTGCGAGCAGGCGGGCGGGCCGTCCCAGATCGCTGCGTGCATCCTGCAGGACCGTAGCCCCTCGTGCGGTGCAGGTCGCGTCTACGATGGCACCTTTAGCGGCACCCTCACAGCGGGCAACGGTGTTTTCGTCGACCTACTGCTGCGTCACGGCTACCGCGTCATTCCGGCTAGCGAGTTCGATCCCAGCATGCTG
>CAVHBE010000035.1:0-7811 GCA_963634045.1 Methanobrevibacter smithii | reverse complement strand
TCCTCGCCCTTGGCAAGCGCAGCATCCCAGGCCTCGTTGGCGATGACCGTGGCATACAGGCGGCCGCCTTTAAAGACGGTCAGCTTAATGCAGTCGTCGAGCTCCTCGAGCAGCTCGCGCGTGGACTCGAAGCCCAGGTCATAAGCGGTCATGTCGCCAGCGGCGAGCGCCTCCTCGACCTGCGTCATAAACGTTTGCTTGCCACATCCAATCGCATCGCGCAGCAGGCGATACAGATAGATGTGGTTGCCCAGCGAAAGCGTGGGCCTAACTATTGTCTTGCTCATGGCAAATCTCCTCTTTACACATGTAAAGCATCTTACCATCGCATGGCGTTCGCCATGGTGGCGCCCAAGGCAAACGGGCGCGAATCGCTTTCGATTCGCGCCCGTTGTACAGGTCGGTTATCTATGAGAGGCAAACGTGCTTAGTTGCCCGATGCCGTGCCTTGGCTCGAGTTGTCAGATGCCGTGCCGGAAGCGGTTCCGCTCGAGCTGTTGGTGTTGTTACTGTCTGCCGTGCCCGTTCCCGACGTGGTGTCGCTCGTCTGGCCTCCCGTGTTCGGCTGTGAACCGTCAGTCGTTTGGCTTGAGTCGGTCGTGCCGGACGGCGTGCCACTGTTGGCCGTAGAGGAATCGGTGCCCTGCGATTGGTTTTGGGTGTTCGAGGACGAATTGGCAGAGGTAGGACTGTCTTGCGTGTCGTCCGTCTGTGCCTGCTGATCCTGCGGCTGAGTGTTGCCATTTGCATCGCTCTCGGTCGTGCGCGACGACAGGATTGGCTCGGGACGCTCGCCCAGACCCTCACCGGCAGTGGTGATAAGGATGGCGCCGGCGCAGGCGATGACCGCGACGATGGCGATGGCGATCGAGAAGACGATGACCTTCTTTTGTGTCTGGCTGCGCTCTGCCGCCGCCTTGGCGCGCAGACTGTTGGGGGCGACGCGCGCCGTGGTCGCGCGTCCCGCAACCTGGCGCATCTCCTGCGTGGTCGCGGCGCCACCTAGGTGCTCCTCGACATCAGGCTCAACGGGCTCGTAGGCGCCGGCAGGGTAGTCGACAGCGGCATGCGTGCCCTTGATTGCTTCGGCGCTGGCGGAGATAAAGTGGCGATAGACCTGCGAGGACACAACAGTGATGACTGAGCTCACAGCGGCACCAATCACCGAGCCGGCAATGCCGATCTTTGAAGCAAGCGCCACGCTCGTGGCGGCAGCTGCGGCGCCGGCGATGATCTGGGGAATGGAAATGTCGTCGAACAGGCCCTTTTTGGGCGCGATGGCCATGGTCTGTCCAATGGAATGGTTCTCGTGTACGCCGTTGTTGAGCGATGCCGGCGTCATGACGCGCGTGCGCGGCGCGTCGGTGTACTTGGTTGTCATACGGGGTCCTCCCGGTGTAAATCTGCTTCGTTTCGTGTAGCCATCAGGGTACCCACCAGATGTGAATCGTACGTGACATTTAACAGATACCATCAACTCATCAATTGCTCACCAAGTTGGTGGGATGCGGTTCCACCCGGCGGTTGAACTACAATAGGACTTGCTAATTGTTGTGAATGGCGTCTACGCACGGGAGCATTCTTATGAATCTTCACCTTTCTCAGTCTGATGGCTTTTTGCGTGTGGCGGCGGCGTCGCCGCAGATTCGCGTGGCCGATGTCGAGGGCAATGCCGAGGTTGCGCTGGCGGCTGTTCGCGATGCTGCCGGGCGTGGCGTTCGCGCGTTGGTGTTGCCCGAGCTTAATCTGACTGGCTATACCGCGGCCGATCTGTTCCATAATCGCACACTGCTGCATGCCTGCGAGGCTGCTCTGGTGCATATCCTCGATGAAACCCGTGAGCTGCCGATCGTCTTTACCATCGGTCTTCCCGTTGCGGTTGCCGAGAATATCTACAACTGTGCCGCCGTGTGCTGCGCGGGCGAGCTTTTGGGCCTCACGGCCAAGAAGTATCTGCCCAACTATGGCGAGTTCTATGAGCGTCGCTGGTTTGCTCCGTCGCCTGCGGATCCCGTGTGGGTTGAATTTGCCGGTCAGGGTCCGGTTCCGCTGGGTTCAGGGCTTGTCTACCGTTGCTGTGACGAGGGCGCCGAGGACCTGGTGTTGGGCGTTGAAGTCTGTGAGGACCTGTGGGTGCCGGCGCCCCCTTCGACCGAGATGGCGCTTGACGGTGCGACGGTGATTCTCAACCCGTCGGCCTCGGACGAGATTATCGGTAAGGCAGATTACCGCCGCAGCCTTATCTCCAATCAGAGCGCGCGCCTGTACTGCGCCTATGCCTACGCGGACGCGAGCGAGGGCGAGTCCACGACCGACATGGTCTTTGCGGGTGAGAACCTCGTCTACGAAAACGGCTCCAAGCTCGCCGCAACCAAACTGCTTACCTGCGATATGGCCATCGCCGACGTTGACCTTGACCGCCTGGTTGCCGAGCGCCGTCGCTCGACGACGTGGACGCGCACCGACGATGTGCCGGAATCCGCGACCGTTGAGTTTTCGTTTGAGGGCGTACTGGCCGAAGAACCTGTCCTGCGCGATGCGCTCGACATCGACCGAGTCTTCCCCCGCGCTCCCTTTGTGCCGGCCGACCACGGTGATCTGGCTGAGCGTTGCGAGACTATCCTCGACCTGCAGACCGCCGGCCTCAAGACCCGCCTTGCCCATACGGGCACCAAGGCGGCCGTCATCGGCCTTTCGGGCGGCCTCGATTCCACGCTGGCGCTCCTCGTGACCGTGCGTGCGTTCGACGCCTTGGGCCTGCCGCGCACCGGTATCACGGCCGTGTCCATGCCCGGCTTTGGCACGACGCACCGCACCAAGTCCAATGCCGAGTCGCTCGCTCGCGACCTAGGCGTGAGCTTTCGCGAGGTCTCGATCCATGCTGCCGTGGAGCAGCACTTTAAGGATATCGAGCATGATCCGACCGTGCAGGACGTGACCTACGAGAACAGCCAGGCGCGCGAGCGTACGCAGATTCTGATGGATTTGGCCAACCAGGCTGGCGGTTTTGTCATTGGCACGGGCGACCTGTCGGAGCTGGCGCTCGGCTGGGCTACCTATAACGGCGACCACATGAGCATGTACGCCGTCAACGCGAGCGTGCCCAAGACGCTTGTGCGCCATCTGGTACGCTATGCCGCCGATGTCTTTGGCGGGCGCATTGCCGAGGTCTTGCTCGATATCCTCGATACGCCGGTGTCCCCCGAGCTTCTGCCGCCCACGGGCGACGGCGAGATTGCGCAGAAGACCGAGGATTTGGTGGGCCCGTACGAGTTGCACGACTACTTCCTCTACTACCTGCTGCGTTTTGGCTTTGAGCCGGGCAAGATCTACCGCATGGCTCTCAAGAGCTTCGAGGGCGTCTACGACGCCAAGACCGTCCACACGTGGCTACGTACGTTCTACCGTCGCTTCTTTGCCCAGCAGTTTAAGCGCAGCTGTCTGCCCGATGGTCCCAAGGTGGGCTCGGTGACGCTCAGCCCGCGCGGCGATTGGCGTATGCCGAGTGACGCTAGCTCGCGTCTGTGGCTTGCGCAGATCGACGCGCTCAATCCAGTTGACTAAGGTTGGCTAAATTGAACCAATACGGGGGTTGTAAGCGTTACACTTTTGCAATCTGATGGCCCGTATCGCGCGGCGCTCTTGTCGGAGCGCTGCGTTTTTTATATCGAAAGGTGGCACCATGCAGGCATCGCAGCGTCTCGACCGCTTTGGCGCGGAGGTCTTCGCCTCGCTCAACAACAAGCTTCTCGCGCTGAAGGCTCAGGGCAAGACCATTTACAACATGAGCGTGGGCACGCCCGACTTTAAGCCGTACGACCACGTGGTCGAGGCGCTCACGCAGGCGGCCCAAGATCCCGAGATGTGGAAGTATGCCCTGCGCGATCTGCCCGAGCTTAAGCAGGCCGTGTGCGATTACTACGAGCGCCGCTTTGGCGTTTCGGGCATTACGCCGTCTATGGTGCAGTCGTGCAACGGCACGCAGGAGGGCGTGGGCCATTTGGGCCTGGCCCTGCTCGATCCGGGTGACACCATTCTGGTTCCCGATCCGTGCTATCCGGTCTTTGAGGCGGGCGCCAAGATCGCCGACGCCAAGCTCGAGTACTATCCACTGGTCGCCGAGCACAATTACCTGCCCTATGTGGCGGGCATCGACCCCGAGGTCGCCGATCGTGCCAAGTATATGATCGTGTCGCTGCCTGCGAACCCGGTCGGCTCGGTGGGCACGCCCGAGGTCTACGAGGAGATTATCGCCTTTGCCCGCGAACATGATCTGTTGATCGTTCACGACAACGCATACTCCGACATCGTGTTCGACGGCGAGCCGGGCGGCAGCTTCTTGCAGTATCCCGGTGCGCTTGAGGTGGGCGTGGAGTTCTTCTCGCTCTCCAAGTCGTTTAACGTCACCGGTGCCCGCATCGGCTTTTTGGTCGGTCGCGAGGATGTGGTCTCGGCCTTTGCCAAGCTGCGCGGCCAGATCGACTTTGGCATGTTCTTCCCGATCCAGAAGGCCGCCATCGCCTGCCTGAACGGTCCGCGCGATGAGGTCGAGGCGCAGCGTCTGAAGTACCAGGAGCGCCGCGATGCCCTGTGCGACGGTCTTGAGGGCCTGGGCTGGGAGCGCCCCAACGCGCATGGCTCTATGTTTGTGTGGGCCAAGCTTCCCGGTGGCCGCACCGATTCCATGGCGTTTTGCGAGGAGCTCATGGAGAAGGCCGGCGTTGTGGTGACGCCGGGCGCGAGCTTTGGTCCTTCGGGTGAGGGGCACGTGCGCATGGCGCTGGTCTTGCCGCCCGACCAGATCGCTTTGGCTGTCGAGGCCATTCGCGAGGCGGGCCTGTATTAGAAAGCTATTTCGGCTCGTCAATAGCTCGAAACCGATTTCGTGCAGTTATTTTACGAATTCTGCAAACAATTTCGGTAAACGGTCGATTTTTGGCTGCGAATAGGAGCATAATCAAAGTCCCGATTGGATGTATTGGGATCACGGCAAGCCGCTCGGGTCGTTCCCGGGCGGCTTGTTTGTGGAGAGAGATGGGAGTTTCTAATGGTTAACGAGAAGAAGGTCGCTATTGTCGGGTGCGGTTTCGTCGGTTCGTCTTCGGCGTTCGCACTGATGCAGAGCGGTCTGTTCTCCGAGATGGTCCTCATCGACGTGGACAAGAACCGCGCCGAGGGTGAGGCCCTGGATATCGCGCACGGCATGACGTTTGCCGAGCCGATGAAGATCTACGCCGGCGATTATTCCGATGTCGCCGACGCCGCCATGATCGTCGTCACTGCTGGCGCTGCCCAGAAGCCCGGTGAGACCCGCCTGGACCTGGTCAACAAGAACGTCAGCATCTTTAAGTCCATTATCCCCGAGATTAAGAAGTCCGGCTTCGACGGCATTCTGCTCATCGTCTCCAACCCGGTCGATGTCCTGACCTACGCCGCCATCAAGATGTCCGGCCTGCCCGAGGGCCACGTCATCGGTTCCGGCACCGTGCTCGACACCGGTCGCCTGCAGCAGATGCTTGGTGCCCACGTCGAGGTTGACCCGCGCGATGTCCAGGCCTATGTCATGGGCGAGCACGGCGACTCCGAGTTTGTCGCTTGGTCCAGCGCTCAGGTTGCCGGTGTTCCGCTGAACACCTTCTGTGAGCTTCACGGCCACCTGGAGCATGAGGCTGCCGAGAAGCGCATCGCCGAAGACGTCAAGAACTCCGCCTACACCATCATCGAGAAGAAGCACGCCACCTACTATGGCGTCGCCATGGCCGTCAAGCGCATCTGCACCGCCGTCATGCGCGATGAGCAGACCGTTCTGCCCGTCTCTTCGCTCATGGTGGGCGAGTATGGCCTGTCCGATCTTGCCATCTCCATGCCGACCGTCGTTGGCCGCGACGGCGTTGTCTGCCGCGTCCCCGTGCCGCTGAACGACGACGAGCAGCATGAGCTCACCGTCTCCGCCAAGGCCCTCAAGGGCATCATCGACAGCGTCGATTTCTCCTGCTAAATCAAGCTCGCTAGAGCGAAAAGCTACAATGAAGGCGTCCGGGCCCACACGGTCCGGGCGCCTTTTTGGTGCAAAGTAACCTGACCCCAATGCACCATCCCAATGCACCATAGTTGATGGGAGGGCCATGTCGGATTCGCCTAATTTTTTGACCTATGCCCAGACGGCGTTTGATCCGTTTGAGGAGCGGCCGTTCTGCGCGGTGGATAGCCTCGTCTTTGCGTGGTTGTCCTATTTGCGTTTGCCGGGTGATATGGCGGAGCTGACGAACTGGCAGGGCCTAGACGTACGCGAGCTGCTGCGTGCCGAGTGCTACCGGGACATGATTGACGACTTGTGGGACCCGGAGGGGAGCAGGGCCTTGTTGGAGGCCGTGGCAGCAAGTCCTCGCTACCGTGGCGTGCACGTTTGCGGCTATCGTGCTGTGAGCGATATGGTGGCGACGGAGCAGTTTGCAGCCATGGCGTTCCGGTTTCCGGCGGGGTTTAGTTATCTTTCCTTCCGGGGGACCGATAGTACGATTGTGGGCTGGAAAGAAGACTTTAACATGGCGTTCCGGTGTCCTGTGCCGGCCCAGGAATCCGCGGCACGTTATGTGGACGAGGCGGCGGATGCGATTGGCGGGCCGCTTTTGTGCGGGGGTCATTCCAAGGGTGGAAACCTTGCGGTGTACGGTGCAGCGATGTGCTCCGATGTTGCCCGTGAACGAATCGAACGGGCGTATTCCCATGATGGCCCGGGCTTCGTCGAGGAGTTTCTGAACGGCGACGCCTTTGCCGATCTTTCCGGTCGAATCGACAAGACGCTACCTCGGTCGTCGATCTTTGGCATGATGTTCGAGACACAGGAGGACTATGCCATCGTTGAGAGCACCGAGTTCAGCCTGCTGCAGCACAATCCCTTTAGCTGGGTGGTTGATGGTCACGACTTCGTGTACTGTGAGCGCCTGTCTGCCGGTGCTCGATACGTTGATGGTTCCATTCGTGAGATGCTGCTTGCAGTGTCGCCTAGCGAACGCGAGCGTTTTGTAGATGCGTTGTTCTCCGTGTTTGAGGCTACGGGTGCTGAGCGGTTTGCGGATATCGCTGGGAATCTGCGCGAGAGCCTGCCCGTGATGCTCCAGGCTGCGCAAGGCTTTGACGAGGATACACGACGCTTTGTCTCGCAGACCATCGTTGCGATTCTTAAGTGTGCGCTGCTGCCCAAACGACCCCAGATCGACGTGCCCGCTGCCGGCAAGAGTTTGGCAGAACAGCTCGAGGCTTGGCAGTCCGAGCTCCTGCGCTAACCATTGGTGCAAGCAACCTGTCCCCGATGCACCAATCTTCGAAGCGCCTGGGGCGGGCTCGACCGCTATACTGATTCGTGCCGAAATCGATCTAGAACGGAATGCCGTATATGAAAATCAATCACGCGATTCTGCATATCCTGGACTTTGACTCCGCCGTCAATGTTATGAGCCAGCGCGAGCTCGATATCGAGAGCCGCACCGTGCGCAACTTCGTGACCACGCATCTGCGCCGCGCGCGTACCTCGGCCGACAATAAACGTGCCACGTTTGCCGAGAACTCTGCGTTTGGCGGCGAGCTCAAGGGCTATTTCTTTGGCGAGCGCGAGTTCGTGGACCTGTCGCAGCAGATTGCGGAGTTTATCTCTTCCGAACTCACCAAGGCTGAGAAAGCCGAGTCCACCGACGTGCTTGTGGCGGACTTTGACGACGATGAGGATGCCCGCTGGTTTGCCGTGATGCTGCTGGGCTCCAAGCAGGCTTTTATGCACGAAGTGGGCCGCGAGGAGGGGGAGGTGCGCAACG
>CAVHBE010000034.1:0-11475 GCA_963634045.1 Methanobrevibacter smithii | reverse complement strand
GTAACGAACTACCGCGCAACGAACTAGCTCAGCATTGCATCCATCATCTCGGAGTTGACGGAGTCGTCGGCAGACCACTCGCCGTCGTCGTTGCAGGTGTACTTGAAGATAACCGTGGTCTTCCTGGGCTCGGTGGCCTTGGTCACATCGACCATAACCTGACCGGCCATCTTGTACAGCTCATCATCGGAAGGAACCGTGTCGAGCGCGGCGACCTTCTCCTGATACTGGGTGGAGAAGTCCTCGACGATCTTGTTCATAGACTTGCAGGTGATAGAGACCTCGGCGGTCGCGACACCCTTGTCCTCGTCGACCGTCACGTCGCCGATCTTGTAGTCAAAGCCCTCGAGATAGGTCTTGGCATACTCCTTGGGATCGATACCCAGCTGCTCGAACTCGTCGCCCGAAGCTTCCTCCAGACCAGAAAGGAAGTCGTCGCCACCGTTCTTGACCTCGTCAAACTGCGTCGTAAGATCCTCGGTGATGAGCTCCTCAACCGAAGGACCTCCACAGCCGGAAAGCACGACCACGCATGCAACCAAGACGGCCATGAGGGGCGCAAGCAGCAGCTTCTTTTTCATGTTGTTCCTCCCAATGAGCGGCACTGCGCTTCCCAGACGCGGCGCACGTTGTAATAAGTAAGCCCATACTATCCACTTATGAACACCCTCGGCAACGCGAAGGCGCGGTCGGTTCGTTTTAGCGTCCGAACGGTTTGCAAGCCCGCCCAACGCGCAATAAAACGCTTCCCCACGGTGCAATAAAAAAGGTGGCCGGAAAACCCGACCACCCTTGCACATCCTTTGAACGCCGCAGTTTACTTGCGAACGACCTTAACGATGGCGTCACCGGCGGCGACGGCGGACTCTGCCTCAACGGTGAGCTCGACGTCGGCAAACTCGGCGGTGTTGGACACGGCCACCACGACGCAGTCCTTGTAACCGGCAGCGGCGATCTTGGCGCGGTCGATCTTGAGTATGGGCTGGCCGGCCTTCACAACGTCGTCGGCCTTGACGAAGCCCTCGAAGCCATCGCCGTTCATGTTGACGGTATCGACGCCAACGTGCACCAGAACCTCGATGCCGCTATCGGACTGCAGACCCACGGCGTGACCCATGGTGACGGTCACCTTACCGTCGCAGGGAGCGTAGACCAGATCGTCCTCGGGCCACACGGCACAGCCCTTGCCCAGAACCTCGCCACCAAAGACGGGATCGGGCACGTCGGCCATCTTGATGACCTTGCCCTTGACGGGCGAGCACAGCACGTCGGCGCCGGCAGAAGCAGAGATGGAGGCCGGAGCAGCGGCAGCCGCGGGCTCAGCCTTCTTCTTGAACATATCAAACAGACCCATACGTTTTCTCCTCTTGATTAAGCGCAACGTTGTGCGCATGCCTACGGTAATTATAGTGCCAAATGGTTCAAATGCTAAGGTGGGGACTCGAATCGCAAGCCCTTCTCGGTAGTGCTCGTGGGATGAGCATCTCCTTTGCATCGCGGTTCGATAAGCCGAGTATCGCCCACGCGCGGGACGGGCAGAAGCGGGCACGCCAAACCCGATACTTCTTTTCGCTCTCGAGTCCTGCCGCCGCCCCGTCCCTGACACTTCCTGATACCGACCGAAACGTGCCAAAATAAACCTGTCCCTTTTTGGTAGGTTTGGCGAGTGTGGATTTTCGGACGCTTAACTAACGAGCGTGGATAATCTCCCACTTTGAGGCCGTCACCGAGCCAAAAACGGGAGATTATCCGCTCTCATTTTGGATAACCCCCCTTGTACCAAGCCGAGCTCCATGGTCAAGTAATAACGACTTCTCATCATTAGATTGTTTACATCAATTCTAATAACTATTTAATCCTTAAACTCGTTATTAGAATTGATATGATTGGCCTAATAACGAGTTTCCGGCACTAAAGATATGGAGGGCGCGATGCAAATCGAGGAGAACGGCCAGGGAACGCTCCGCAATAATCTATCGGGGAAATTGGCTTACTATTCGTTTTTTCCAACGCCCTTGCAATCATTGAGGCAGCTAAACCTCACCGAGGAAACCTATCGCACGCTTTCCGCATGCTCACGAAAGCTTGGAGAGCTTGAAGGCATGCTCTACTTTGTTCCCAACGCCGATATGTATCTGACAATGTACGTGCGCAAAGAAGCACTCCTTTCTTCGCAAATTGAGGGAACCCAGTGCACGTTTGACGACCTACTTAGTCCATCGCAAACACAACTCCATCATAAAGATGTCGCAGACGTCGTGAATTACGTCCGTGCTGTCGACCGCAGCGTAGAACTGCTCAAAAAGATGCCCTTGTGCACGAGACTTCTTAGGCAAGTTCATGCGGTCCTGCTGGACGGAGTGCGCGGAACGGAGAAGAATCCAGGCGAGCTGCGCTCCTCACAAAACTGGATTGGCCCCTCAGGCTGCACCATTGCAACCGCATCGTTTGTCCCTCCAAACATTGAAGATTTGAGTAACACGCTCCAGGACCTCGAACGCTTTATCAATGAGCCTCAAGTCGAAATGGATCCGATTGTGCGGGCGGCGCTCGTCCATTACCAATTTGAAACTGCCCATCCATTCCTAGACGGAAACGGTCGCCTGGGCAGGCTTCTCATTACACTTATGCTCATCAATGATGGCGTTCTTCATTCTTGCTTGTTCTATCCATCGTTCCAGTTCAAGAAAAATCGAAGCGAGTACTACCGGCAACTCACATCCGTAAGGGAGAGAGGCACTTACGAGGAATGGATAGAGTTTTTCTGCAACAGTCTTCTCGAAAGTGCGAAGGACTCGGTAGGGTCTTTAAAAAACCTTGTTGACCTCCATAACCGTTCCACAGCAACCATTACCGAAAATCTCGGAAGGACTGCTGCAAACGGGCAAAGGCTGTTGGGCATTCTTGAAGAGCACCCCATCGTCGACACCGCATTCATCGCTGCCCAACTCGATATCGGCAGGAGTACCGCGAGCTCGCTCGTCAAATCATTTGAAGAATTGGGTATCCTCCGTCCGCTCGACGAGTCAAGACAGAGATACCGGCAGTACGGGTATGAAGAGTATCTTTCGATTCTCAGGGAAGACGCCGAGCCGATTAGATAGGCATCGCAACCCAGGCAAATTAAAGCGAGCGTGGATAATCTCCCACTTTGAGCCTGCACACAGGCCAAAAACGGGAGATTATCCACGCTCATTCCTGAGTAGTCATTTATGAACGTCCCCAATGACTAGTCCGGCAACGCCGATGCCTTGGCAACGGCAGCGAACGGGCCGCATTCGGAGCAAGACGACGCCGCAGGTAGAGAACGGACAGCGAGCGGGTCGCATTTGAGACAAGGTGACGTGAAACGAAAGGGCGCTGACCTTCTGGTCGCGCCCTTGAAGTTGAACGTCAGATTGTCCAAATGCGGCCCGCGCAGCGTCGAGCAGTTACGGCGTTTGGTAAAACGCCGTAACTAACGTGCTCCGTACTGCTCGTAGTAGGCGTCGATGGCGGTCTTGAGCTCGTCGTCGATGACAACCTTGCCGTCGATCTCGTGGTTGTAGAGGGTCTCGACGACCTCGGCCATGGAGACGATGCTCGCGACGGGGAAACCGTACTTGGCCTCGATCTCCTTCTGCGCGGTGGTCACACCGCCCTTGCCGACCTCCATGCGGTTGAGGGACACGATCAGGCCCTTGATCTCGACATCGGCAGCAGCCTTGACCTTGGGATAGGTCTCGTCGATGGACTTGCCGCTGGTGGTGACGTCCTCGACCATGACCACACGGTCGCCGTCCTTGGGCTCATAACCCAACAGGTTGCCCTTATCGGCACCGTGGTCCTTGGCCTCCTTGCGGTCGCAGCAGTACTTGACCTCCTTGCCGTACAGCTCGTGGTAGGCAATTGCGGTCACGACGGCCAGCGGAATACCCTTGTAGGCCGGTCCAAACAGCACATCAAAGTCGTCGCCAAAGTTATCGTGGATGGCCTGGGCGTAATACTCGCCCAGCTTCTTGAGCTGATAGCCCGTCACGTAAGCGCCGGCGTTCATAAAGAACGGGGACTGACGGCCGCTCTTGAGCGTAAAGCTGCCGAACTTAAGGACGTCGGACTCGACCATAAACTTGATGAACTCTTGCTTGTAAGCCTCCATGCGGGCTCCTCTCGTAATCGCGTACGTGCCTTCCAGTTTAGCGCAGGCGAAGCGTCGATGCGGGCGCGCTTTGGGGCCACGGCATTCTGTAAAGGCTTTGTCAGGGGGAATGGTTTTCCGAACAATGGGGTTGACATGTCAAACCCCCTCATCAAGAATACGGGCGGATTAAAAAGGGGTACGAGATACCCAAAGTGCGCTGCGCTCAGCCTTTAGGAGGTGTGCCATGGAAGGCAGTCCTAGTCGAAAAACCTGCATGTCGCCCTCGGCACGCCGCGAGGACTCCGCACACGCATAAACGCCACCGGCAGATCGCCAAAACCACCGCAAAGCGCGCTGCACCCTTTGTGGGCTCAAGAGCTTGACGTGAGCGACATCTAGGTTTTTTGAAGCAAATACGACACGTACGCTAACTCCCCTCAACAAGGAGGACCCTATGCTGATGCTCAAAACCGTCACGGTACTCGAAGCCATCTCCAAGCGCCGCCGCACGGCGCGCCCTGCCGCTCATACCGGCCTGTCCAAGAACACCATATTCGCCGCCACCCATAGTGCCGAGGACGCCCTCGTACTGCTTGACGCCACGGCAAACGGCCTCACCGTCGAGCAGGCAACTGAGCGCCTGAACGCCGTCGGCCCCAACACCATCGAGGCAACGACCAAAACGCTCGCCCGCCGCATCGCCGACGCGTTCATCGATCCCTTCGCCGGCATCCTCGCCGCGCTCGCACTGGTCTCGCTCTACATCGACGTGCTCGCCGCACCCGAGCCGCAGCGCGACCCCTCCACGGTCATCGTCATCGGCATCATGCTGCTGGTATCGGGCGGCATGAAGTTTATCCAGAAAGCCCGCAGCGGCAATGCGGCCGAAGCCCTCAAGGACCTGGTCTCCAACACTTGCACCGCCCTGCGCGACGGCGAGCGCATCGAGATCCCCTTCGACGAGCTCGTCCCCGGCGATGTAATCCGTCTCTCTGCCGGCGATATGGTGCCGGCAGATGCCCGCATCATCACCGCGCGCGACCTGTTTGTGATCGAGTCCGCACTCACCGGCGAGAGCGAGGCCGTCGAGAAGACCACCGCCGTCACCGTCGTCGAGGGCGCCGACGGCTCCGCACTGCCACTCTCTGCCTGCAAGAACATCGTCTTTACCGGCACCTCCGTGCAAAACGGCACCGCCATGGCGCTTGTCGTTGCCACCGGCTCGGACACCTACCTGGGCGGCATCGCCAAGATGCTCAACGGGCGCGGCGAAAAGAGCGCGTTTGACCGCGGCGTCTCGAGCGTCTCCATGCTGCTGGTGCGCCTGATGCTCGTTATGGCGCCGGCCGTCTTTGCCATCAACGCCGCCACCAAGGGCAACGTCATCGACGCGCTGCTGTTCGCCACGAGCGTGGCCGTGGGCATCACGCCGCAGATGCTTCCCGTCATCGTGACCACGAGCCTGTCGCAGGGCGCCAAGGACCTCGCCCGTCGCCAGGTTATCGTCAAGGAGCTGCCGGCGATTCAAAACCTCGGAGCGATGGACGTCCTGTGCTGCGACAAGACCGGCACCCTCACCGAAGACCGCATCGTGCTCGAGCGCTACCTCAACACCGATGGCAACGAGGACGCGCGCGTGCTGCGCCATGCGTTTTTGAACAGCTTCTTCCAGACCGGCCTCAAAAATCTTATCGACCTGGCCGTAATCGACCGTGCCGATGTGACACCCTCGACCGTCGCACCCGATTCCATGCTGGGCCAGAGCCTGCGCGACCGCCACACCAAGGTCGACGAGGTTCCCTTCGATTTCTCGCGCCGTCGCCTGAGCGTAGTTGTCGCCGACGCCCAAGGCAAAACCCAGATGGTTACCAAGGGCGCTGCCGAGGAAATGCTCGAGATCTGCTCCTTTGTCGAGATCGATGGCATCGCTCAGCCGCTCACCGACGAGAAGCTCGCCCAGATTCGCAAGCAGATCGCCGGACTTAACGCCGAGGGCCTACGCGTAATTGCCGTGGCGCAGAAGACCAATCCGCGCTGCGTGGGCGAGTTTGGCATCGCCGACGAGTGCGACATGGTGCTGATGGGCTTTTTGGCCTTCCTCGATCCGCCCAAAGCAAGTGCCGCGGGCGCCGTCGCCACCCTCGAGGCCAAGGGCGTGGCGGTCAAGGTCCTAACCGGCGACAACGACCGCGTCGCCGCCACCGTCTGCGAGCAGATTGGTATCGATGCGAGCAACGTCTTGCTCGGCTCCGAGATCGATGCGCTCGATGACGCCGAACTTGCCGAGCGCGCCGAGAAAACCCACCTCTTCGCCAAGCTCTCGCCGCTGCAGAAGGCGCGCCTGGTACGTGTCATGCGCGAGATGCTCGGCCACACCGTGGGCTTTATGGGCGACGGCATCAACGACGCCGCCGCCATGCGTGCGAGCGATTGCGGCATCTCGGTCGATTCGGCCGTCGATATTGCCAAGGAATCCGCCGATATCATCTTGCTTCAGAAGGACCTGGGCGTGCTCGAGCGCGGCATCATCGAAGGCCGCCGCACTTACGGCAACCTGCTCAAGTACCTCAAGACCACGGTGAGCTCCAACTTTGGCAATGTGCTGTCCGTGACCGTCGCGAGCCTGTTCTTGCCGTTTTTGCCCATGAGCGCCCTGCAGCTGGTACTGCTGTCGCTGGTCTACGAGATCGTGTGCATCGCACTGCCGTGGGACACCGTCGATGACGCCTGGACTGCCCGCCCGCGTGCCTGGGACGCCGCGTCCATCAAGGGCTTTATGCTCGAGCTGGGCCCCGTAAGCTCGCTGTTTGACATCGTGACCTTCGCCGCGCTCTTCTTTGTCGTGTGCCCCGCCGCCGTGGACGCAAGCTGGTCCGAGCTTGCCGCCGCGGGCGACGTCGCGGGTATGGCGACCTTTGCTGCGCTCTTCCAGAGCGGCTGGTTTGTCGAATCCATGTGGTCGCAGACACTCGTGGTCCACATGTTGCGCTCCCCGCATCTGCCGAGCCCGCGCGACCACGCCGCGCCCGCATTGTGCGTTCTTACCGTGCTGGGCCTGGCGCTCGTCACCTGGCTGCCGGCAAGCCCCATCGCCGATGTGCTCGGCCTCATGCCGCTGCCCACGAGCTTTTTTGGGCTGCTCATTGGCATCGTTACCGCCTATATCGCGCTCACCCAGCTGGCAAAGCGCCGCTACATTGCCCGCCACGGCGAGCTGCTGTAGCAAGTAGACGGAAAACACCCTGCCAGCTGCCGTTGCCACTACCACAGCTGCCAACGCCGCTGCCGTTGCCTCTGCCGCCGCCGCAGCCTATCCCCCCCAGCAGTTGCGGTGAAATAGTTCCTGTTTAAAGCCCCGTGACTTTAATTTAGGGACTATTCCACCGCAACTTATTGGAGGATTAGCTAGTCCTTGGGTGTCCAGGACCAGAAGAAGTTGATAAGGGCCACGCGCGAGGCGGTGCCGGTCTTTTTGTTGATCGAGGAAATGTGACGATAGAGCGTGGAGCGCGAAAGGGAAAGCGTTGTGGCGATGTCCTGAACGCTCTGGTCCGAAACGACCAAGGCCTCAAGAATATCGCGCTCGCGCTCTGTAAGCTCAAAGGTGGCGACGAAGGCATCGAGGCGTTCATCGAACGTGAGCTCCGCTGCCTCCACGGGCTCGGGGTCGGAGCATGTGGGCGCAAGATCCCCACCAAGATCATCGGTGGCAGGTGCCAGCTCGTCCCGTATCACGGCGTCATCGGCTCGTTGCCCCAACTGTCCCAGCAGCGTAATCGCAATGCCCACAAACATCACGAGCGCCGCGCCGACCGCAGCCAGCACGTTTTGACTCGAGATGATCGCCACTGCCGGCGCCGTCACGAACATCGAGCACACGTTGTTGACGACGCGACCCATGCACGGCCAAAAATATGACCAGCGCGCATAAAGCGAGACGGCGGCATATTTTGTGGTAAAGAACACCACAAAGAAGCCTGAGCCCAGATAAAAGATGATCGTGGCAGCAAGCTCGTTGCCGTCATTGCCGTCGACGATGAGCACAAAGAACGAAAGCGTGGACAACATGGCGGCGCATGTCATGCCGATATTCATATACGAACGGCCGTGCAGGTCAAATAGGACGCCAGCGGCCAACGAGCTCACGACAAGCAGTAGGCGCGGCCAATCGCCCAAATCGACGGCTCCGACAGCATGCAAGGTCGTGAAGCCCGCGTTGAGAGCGGAGAATACGCCGGAAAGATACACCGTCGCCACGGTCAGGCGAACTACGGCGCGGCGGAATGCCGCCTTTGTCTTGGGATCGTCTTGCCACTTGGCGCCATATTCCAAAGCATCTACCGAAAGTCCGGCAACGCTGGGTTCGAAATTGGGATCGGACTCGTCGCGCAGTTTGGCGCGTCGGGCACCGTGGAGCAACGCCACCTGCACGATCGCACAGACAACCAGAACAGCCTGCTGAGGAATACCGACAGGCATCACCATGTGGTTGAACACCTGTACCAGAACGCCCATGGCATAGGAAAGTGCTGCGGCGCGCGCCAAGCAGGGCGTCCGCGCAAAGCGTCGCGCAAAGTTTGCGTGGGCAGTCGATCCGCAGTAGCCCAGTGCGCAGCACGCCACCAAACCTCCGGCAATTATTACCTCAACCTGAACCGCCATAATCAACAGCAGCAATGCCGCCACCAGCAAAACGCCCGTGACGTCACTCGTTGCGTCGATGGCATGGGAACGGTGATAATACAGAATGGGACGCACAAAAAAGCCAATCACGCTCGCGCCGAGGACAAGGCTCTCATAAATAACAACCTCGTTCGGAGACACGAACTCGGCCATGCGCACATCAAAGAGATACTCGCACGCCAAAAACGTGAAGGAGAACAGCGCCAGGCATATAATCTCCCGAATGCCCCGACGCAGATATGCGGTTGTGTCTCCCATGCCCCTCATGGTTAACCCCCGGCCGCTCAATTGTCTGGAATTCCATTTTAATAAAGAACCAATCTCAATATCGAAGCCGAGCTCGAAATGCTGCAAATTTGACCCCAGCCGTTCACATCACGCCGCGATTTTTAGCCGCATGGACCAGAAGGGACACGCGCGACCTCTAGCTCGACAAGGAGTGTCTCCAACTACCGCTCATTTAAGTACGTCCCCAATGAGTGCCCAATGACTACCCGCAGCAAGGAGTGTCCCTATGTGTCGGATGAAAAATGGGCCATGTGTCCCAGTTGTGGAGACTCCTTGAGCCGTCTGGGTATCGCGAAGGATCGCGCACTCCCCCATCATCAAAAGTGACACACGCTACCAGTTGATGGGAGGCAGCCATGGGCTTCTTTGACAAGATGTTCGAGAAGAAAGAGTGCGCGATTTGCGGTACCGAGCTGGGACTTCTAGGTAAGACAAAAATCAATGAAGGCTACCTGTGCAAAGAGTGCGCCGGCAAGCTCTCCCCCTACTTTCACGGCTATCGCTCCAGCACCGCGGACGACATCCGTGAGCAACTCGCCTACCGCGAGGCCAACGCCGAGCGCCTGCCTTCGTTCAACCCCACGCGCACGCTTTCTGCCGGGCGCACCAATATTATGCTCGATGAGGACGCGGGCCTGCTGATCATCACCTCGCAGAGCCGCTGGCGCGACGCCAATCCCGACATCATCGAGTTCTCGCAGGTACTCGGCTGCGATATGGATATCGACGAGCATCGCACCGAGATCTATCGCGAGACCAAAGACGGCGAGCGCGAGAGCTATAACCCGCCGCGCTACGACCTGGATTACGACTTCAATCTGACCATCCACGTCAACACGCCGTACTTTACCCAGATCGATCTGCGCGTGAACGACTCCACCATCGAGCAGCGCGGTTCCATCGAATACCGCGAGGCCAAGCGCCAGGCAACCGAGGTCCGCGACGCGCTAGTGCAGCTGCGCCAGGAAACGCGCGACAGCATCGTGGCCGCCAAGGCCCCCAAGACCGCGGTCACCTGTCCCTTCTGCGGTGCAACCACCATTCCCGATGCCAGCGGGCGCTGCGAATACTGCGGCGGCGCCATCGGCGCATAGCCTGCGGCACGGAAAGGACCGATCATGGCCTTCGAGAGTGTCAACTATCAGTGCCCCGCGTGTGGCGGCCCCCTTCACTTTGCCAGTGCCGAGCAAAAGCTCGTCTGCGACTACTGCGATTCGCGTTTTGAAGTCGAAGAAGTCGAGGCCCTCTATCGCGAGCGCCAGGACAAGGCCGATGCCGCAGCCGCGGTCCCCAAGCCTGCTGTCGACGATGCCGTGCAGGAGCTGGCTCAAAACGCCGGCTACATCTGCTCGTCGTGCGGCGCCGAGCTCGTGTCCGACGGCACCGTCGCCGTCACCACCTGCCCGTACTGCGGCAACTCCGCCGTAGCGCCCGGTCAGCTTTCGGGCGACTTCTCGCCCGACCTGGTGATTCCATTTAAACTCGGGCGCGACGACGTCCTGGCCGCCCTTAAGGAACACTACAAGGGCAAGATCTTGCTGCCCAAGAGCTTTGTCACCGGCAACCATATCGACGAAGTCCAAGGCGTTTACGTGCCGTTTTGGCTCTACGGCGCCCGCGTAGACGGCGAAGTGTGCTTTGATGCGACCAACGAGACCGTGACTGAGGAATCCGATCGCACCGTCACGACCACCGACCACTACGATGCCTACCGCAAGGGCAATATCTCGTTTGAGCGCGTACCCGTCGACGGATCGTCCAAGATGCCCGACGGCCACATGGACGCCATCGAGCCGTTTGACTACGACGCGCTGCGCCCGTTCTCGGTCGCGTATATGCCCGGCTACATCGCCAACCGCTACGACGAGGATTGCGAGACCTGCAAGGCGCGCGCCGAGCGTCGTATGGAAGAAAGTACGATCTCGGCCCTGCGCGAGACCGTCGTCGACGAATATGACGATGCCACGGTCGAAAGCAAGCAGCTCGACTACACCTGGGAAGACAGCGACTACGCCCTGTTTCCCGTGTGGATGCTTTCCACCTCGTGGAACGGCAAGAGCTACCTGTTTGCCATGAACGGCCAGACCGGTCGCATGGTCGGCGAGCTCCCCTGCTCCAAGCCCAAGCTCGCCATCGCCTCGGTGCTGTTCTTTGTGATCGGGTTTGTCCTCTCCCAGATTCTCTTTATGGGCGAGAACGCCTTCGATCCGGATTTCCTCACCTTTGATATCGAGGGCATCCTCATCAACATCGTCGCGCCGCTGATCATCGTGGTCATCGCAGACGTGCTGCTGGTGGGCCAGCTCAAGACGGCCAACGAGGCCACCCACGCCGATTACTACTGTGGCGAGCTCGACCTGACCGAGAAGCACGACACCTTCAGC
>CAVHBE010000033.1:0-3515 GCA_963634045.1 Methanobrevibacter smithii | reverse complement strand
TTATGGTGCTCTCCGCCCTTGCCGATGGTAGCTCCGTTATCACCGAGAACATCTTCGAGAATCGCTTTATGTTTGCCTCTGAGCTGGTGCGCATGGGTGCCGACATTCGTATCGAGAGCCATCATGCCATGATTCATGGCGTCAAGGGCTTCTCAGGTGCACAGGTTACCTCGCCCGATCTGCGTGGCGGAGCGGCCCTCGTCGTAGCGGGCTTGATCGCCGACGGGACGACCGAGGTTTCGGCCATCCATCACATCAAGCGCGGCTACGAGCGGTTTGTCGAAAAGCTGCAGGCGCTTGGCGCGCATGTCGAGCATGCTACCGTCCCCGATCCCGTCATCTACTAATACAGGTTGCCTATGTTTAATAAAAAGCCCCTCGCGGATACCACCGCCCGAAGACCCTCAACTGGTGCGCAGGCCAAGATCTACAGTCGCGATAACGTGGCTCGCTATTCCGAGCGCGCTCGCCAACGTCGTCGTAGCCACACGATTCGTCACGTCGCGCTCATTGTCGTGCTTGGCGTGCTGCTGAGTGCCACTACCGCTGCCGGCCTGTGGTTTGCCACCATTATGGGCAAGCTCGGCGATTCTAATGTCATTACCGACAATCTGCGTCGGGTTCTGGTTGACACCGATGAGGCAAAGGATCCGTTCTACGTGCTGCTTCTTGGCACCGACGGCCGTCCGGGCGAGGATACGTACCGTGCCGACTCGATTATCCTGGCACGCATTGATCCCACGCAAAAGCAGGCGACGCTCATTTCCGTTCCGCGCGACACCAAGGTCGAGTACAAGGGCGAGACCATGAAGATCAACGCCTGCCATACCGTTGGCGGCGCCGAGGCCATGGTCGAGGCTGTCAACGAGCTGTGCGGTGTTCAGATTTCCCACTATGCCGAGGTCAGCTTCGACGGTATGCAGGCGCTGATTGATTCGGTTGGCGGTATCGACATTAACGCAACCGATGATGTTGACGACCCCGAGCACCTGGATATTAAGATTACCGCTGGTCAGCAACATATGGACGGCGCCACCGCCCTTACCTATGCCCGCTGCCGCTACACCTATGCCGACGGCGATTACACGCGCATGCGCCACCAGCGTCAGGTGCTTGGCGCCCTTGCCAACCAGATTCTCAATAACTTCGATGCCACGAAGATCTTTGGCCTGGTTAATTCGCTGTCCGATATGCTCGTAACCGATATGAGCGTTCAGGATATCGTGGCTACGGTCAACGCCATGCGCGGTATGGATGTCGACGGTATCTACTCGGCCAACCTGCCCTCGTACGCCGACGACAGCACCATGATTGACGGTGTGAGCTACGTCTTTGTCTACGAGGACGAGCTCAAGGAAATGATGGAGCGCGTCGATGCCGGCAAGGATCCCAAGGGTCCCAACACCATGGGTCTTTCCGACGGTTCTAGCTCTACGATCGGCGACCTGAACAACAACACGTCTGACGACTACGCAAACGGTACCGCAACCTCATCGGTCAGCTCTGACGATTCCGATGGCTCAAGCGATTCGAGCGATTCGGACTACTACGAAGAGCCCACCGGCGACGGTAACGGCTACGAGGCCAACTACTAAGTTACGCGGTTTTACCAAACCGCGTAACCGCTTGACGCTGCAAACCCGCCAGAGCGGCAATCTGCCTTTCAACTTCGGCGGCATGATCAAAAGATCAATGCCGCCTCGTTTCAAGGCACCTTGCTCGCTCTGGCGGGTTTTCGCTGTCCGCGCCAAAACATCGGCGTTGCCGGAACACTTGGCACTTGGGGACGTTCCTTTTGTGCCGGCAGTTTGGGACACTCCTTGCGTTAAGAGGCTGGCGTGCGTCAACCTGTTCTCGTTGCAGCAAAAAAAATCGCCCCGTTCTCGGTTGAGGACGGGGCGATTCGTCTTTTGGGCTTATGCAGCCAGGCTTATGCAAAGCGGGCGACGAGCTCCTGCAGGACGTCGGTCATCTTGACGAGCGAACTGACCGGGACGAACTCGTTGACGCCGTGGTAGCAATAGCCGCCGGTGGAAAGGTTGGGGCAGGGCAGACCGCGGAACGACAGCTGGGCGCCGTCGGTGCCGCCACGAATTGGCAGCACTTGGGGCTCAACGCCGCAGGCAAGGTAGGCTTCCTTGGCAACATCAATAAGCTCGGGATAGTCACGAACGATCTCGGCCATATTTCGATACTGCTGCTTAATCTCGACCGTCACGCGCTCCTCACCCAGACGCTGGTTGAGCATCGAGGCAGCGGCATCAACAAGGTCGAGTTTCTGATGGAACTTGGCGGCGTCATGGTCGCGGACGATATAGCGCGCTGTGGCGTGATCGACGGTCGCAGATACACCCTCAAGGTGATAAAAGCCCTCGTAGCCTTCCGTATACTCCGGGCGCTGCACGTAGGGGAGCAACGCGTTGAAGTCACAGAACAGATTGCCTGCGTTGACCATACGGCCCTTAGCGTCGCCCGGGTGGATGGACTGGCCCTCAAAGCGGACGGTCGCCTCGGCGGCGTTAAAGCACTCCCACTCCAGCTCGCCGATGGGGCCGCCGTCGACCGTGTAGGCGTACTTGCAGCCAAAGGTATCGATATCCAACAGCTCGGCTCCGTGGCCGATCTCCTCGTCAGGGCAGAAGCAAATGCCGAGTGCGGGATGGGGCAGAGAGGGGTCCTGAGCGATACGCGCGACAAGCGACATGATCTCGGCGACGCCTGCCTTGTCGTCCGCGCCCAGCAGCGTGGTGCCATCGCTGCAG
Organism: Methanobrevibacter smithii; assembly: GCA_963634045.1. Classification (GTDB taxonomy): domain Bacteria; phylum Actinomycetota; class Coriobacteriia; order Coriobacteriales; family Coriobacteriaceae; genus Collinsella. The sequence continues at coordinate 753 of CAVHBE010000033.1, read as the reverse complement.
ACCAGGTCCTCACCCGCGAGGTCATTCAGGGCGGGAAGCTTGGCGGTACTCATGGCAACGGGCTTACCGTCAACCGTGCCGCAGACCAGGTCGCCGCCTTCGTAGTGTACGATGTGCGGCTTCACGCCGGCGCCCGGTGCAACTTCGGTGGTGTCGAGATGGGCGATCAGGCCCAGGGCGGGCTTGTCCTCAGCGCCCGCACTTGCGGGGATATGCGCGCAGACATAGGCGTGCTCGGTCACGTGGGCATCTTCCGCACCAAGCTCGCGCAGCTCTTCAGCCAGCACGTTGGCAAGGTCAAACTGAACGGCGCTCGAGGGTACCTGGTCGCAGTTTGCATCCTCGGACTGCGTGTTGATCTGGACGTAGCGCAAAAAGCGTTCGAGGACATCGGGGCTCGTGGTGGTGTTTTCCATAAAGACCGCTCCAATCTTGGTCGTCGTGTGCAACAAGAACTCTAGCACGGTATGCCACGGCATACCACGACGCTTGGATGGGGTAGAATCAGCCATTGAATGCAGAAGGGACGGAAGATCATGGATACGACAAATAGCTCGCGCGAACTACATCTGACGGTGGCGAACGAAGACTACTTGGAGTGCATGGTTCGCATTGAAAGCGAAGAGGGGGAAACCAACGGCGTGCGATCGGTCGACATCGCGCAGCGCCTTGGCGTCTCCAAGGCATCGGTCAATAAAGCGGTTTCGGCGCTCAAGGCATCCGAACTTGTCGAGCAATCGCACTACGGCAAGG
>CAVHBE010000032.1:0-7568 GCA_963634045.1 Methanobrevibacter smithii | reverse complement strand
CTCTCGCTCGGCGGTTTCCTTTTCTTCGTATTCGCGCAGGTAAACGGCAAGAAACATAAGATAGAAGGCACAGAGCGCAAATGCCAAAAACTCAACCGTTACCACCGAGCCCGAGTGGAACAGCGTGGTGTAGACGTTGGTGGCATAGTCAAAGACGTAATAGACGAGCGGCAGGATTAAAAGGATGCCCAGCTCGGTGGTGCTTTTAATCGCCAAGCGCGGACCGATGTCGCCGGCCCAATGCAACAGGACGGCAAAGACGGCGAGTGTGGTCGCGATGCGCGCCAGATAGTACGCAATCTGAGAATCGGTTGCGGCAAATGCGGCGATGCCCATCCAATTGCTGAACTGGCAGCTCAGATAGGCACTCGTAATGCCGAGCACGGCAAGCAGCGGGCTCAGGCGGTAGCGCGCGCACAAATAGATGACGAGCGGCAGATGCACGACGATCGGATATACCTGGCGGGCGAAAAGCTCGCCGCCGACGGCATTGGCGAGGCCAAATGCGCATCCGGTTACGGCACCGACCAGCACCAGTTCAAGCGCATGACGCCGGTTGATCTCGACACCGCACAGCGCCGCCGAGGCAAAGACGCCAAAGAGTAGCGTTGTGGCGTGGTGGATTGCCCAAAGGACCATTTCGACCGAGGAGACCATCAGTGTCTCCCACCCTCAAAGCGCGCCGCAAAGTAGGCGTCTTGGAATCCCTGCTTGCAGCTGCGCGAAAGCGGGATGCACGCGCCCGAGCGCATGACGATGTCCGTGCGGTCAAAGTGATCGATATTGCGCAGGTTGACCTGGTAGCTGCGGTGGCATTTAAAGAAGGTGGCATTTTGCACCAAACGGTCCTCGACGCTGCGGAATGACTCGAGTGCCTCGATATCGCGTCCGTCGCGCAGGTGGAAGACCACGTGCTTGTTGCGCGCTTCGGCATATTCGATGTCGGACAGGCGCAGGGCGTGGTAGCCAAAGGAAGTTTTGATCACGAGCTCGTCGGTTGCCGCCGGGCGCATGCTCGAAAGCTCGTCGAGTAACTGCGCCAGGCGTTCGTAAGTCACGGGCTTGAGCAGGTAGTCGAAGGCGCGGACCTCGTAGGATTCCAGCGCGAACTCGGGCGACGAGGTGAGGAACACCAGGCGCACGGCGGTGTCGGCCTGGCGCAGTTCGCGTGCGGTGTCCATGCCGTTGACGAGCGGCATGATCATATCGAGCAAGATGATGTCGGCGCGCGATGCGGCATGGCGGGCCAGCAGGTCCTCGCCGCGCGTGACGAGCGCAACATCGACCGCCGTGCCCGTCTCGGTCGACCAACGGTCGATCATCCGGTGCAGTCTATCTAGAAAAGCGACATCATCGTCGCAGGCAATAATCTTGAGCATTCGGCCCCCTTAAGTAGTTCGATTTTGCCACATCGGGCACGCGCCGCTTGCGGGGGTGCGGACCGTTTGCGCCCCACGGCGTGCAGCTCGCGCTAAGCGGTGTTGCGGTGGCGAAAGATGCCTCCTGCGCTATCGAAAGCCCGGCTATCCTCAGCTTGCCAGTTCGAAAATGGACTTGCCACATGATTGAATCTTTATTTCAACTTTACACCTAGGTTTACAGCTGTCTTGTCAGCTGTAAACCTAGGTGTCATACTAAAGCCCCAAGATTCGCCAAAAGAGAGGGGCCTTGATGGCACAGAGCGCGAACATGGATGCGTCGGAGCTTGCACGCGATATCGCGGCCGGCCTGGCATCGGCAACGACGGCAACGGAGCGTGCGGCGCTGGTGCCCGCAGAGCTCGTCGAGGCCATTCATCAACTAAAAACCCAACGTGACGCGGTAATCCTGGCGCACTATTACGTGGCGCCCGAGGTCCAAGCCGTTGCCGATTACGTCGGCGACAGCTTCTACCTGGCAAAGCTCGCCAAAAGCCTGCCGCAGCAGACCATCGTGCTGTGCGGCGTGGAGTTTATGGGCGAGAGCGCCAAGCTGCTCAATCCCACTAAGACCGTGCTGCTGCCCGAGCCGGGCGCGGACTGTCCCATGGCGCACATGGTCAAGCGCGAGACGGTCGACGCGGCGCGCGCCGAGTACGGCGACGACCTGGCCGTGGTGTGCTACGTCAACTCCACGGTCGAGATCAAGAGCTGGAGCGACGTGTGCGTCACCAGCTCCAACGCCGTTAAGATCGTGTCCGAGCTGCCGCAGCAGCATATCCTGTTCATTCCCGACCAAAACCTGGGACGCTTCGTAGCCGAGCAGGTGCCGCAAAAGCACGTCATCCTCAACAACGGCTACTGCCCGCGCCATCACATCATCACCGTCGAGCAGATCGTCGACGCGACGGAGGCCCACCCCGACGCGCTCGTGCTGGCGCACCCCGAGTGCAAGGCCGACGTTCTGGCCGAGGCCGACTACATCGGCTCCACCGCCGGCATCATCAAGTATGCCGAGGAGTCCGACGCGAGCGAGTTCATTATCGTGACGGTCCGCGGCGTGCTCTACGAGCTCGAGCGCCGCTGCCAGGGCACCGGCAAGAAGTTCTACTTCCCCGCGGTGCAGCCCATCTGCGTCAACATGGATCTCATCACGCTCGAGAAGCTCGTGCGCTGCCTGGAGACGGGTGAGGGCGAGGTGCAGATCGGCGTCTCGGACGAGGCTGCCGACCAGGCCAAACTCACGCTCGACCGCATGCTCGAGTACGCGGCGCGTTAGAACGATGTGACATGAGGGGCAGTCCCTTATGCCACATTACAAGGGAGAGGATTCCTGTGGAAACCAAACAATACCCCGACATGGAGTGCGACGTCGTTATTGCCGGCTGCGGCGTAGCGGGCTTGTACGCGGCTCTCAACCTGCCGACGAGCACGCGCGTGATCATGCTCTCCAAGGGCGCTGTCGACGAGTGCGATTCGATGCTCGCGCAGGGCGGCATCTGCGTGCTGCCCGAAGGCTCGGACTACGATGCCTTCTTTGAGGACACCATGCACGCCGGCCACTACGAGAACCGCCGCGAGAGCGTCGACATCATGATTCGCTCGAGCCGCTCGGTCATCAACGACCTGCTGGCGATGGGCGTGGACTTTGAGCGCAAGGCCGACGGCAGCCTCAATTTTACCCGCGAGGGCGCACACAGCCGTCCGCGCATTGCCTTCCATGCCGATATCACCGGCAAGGAGATTACGACCAAGCTGCTTCAGGCTGTCCGCAAGCTGGACAACGTGCAGATTTTGGAGTACGTGGCCATGACCGACATCCTGACGGGCGAGCGTGACGGCGCCACGGTGTGCACCGGTATCGTCGCCGTTCCCGTGGACGAGAACAACTCGGTTCGTCCCGCCGACGAGCTGGTAAATGCCGCCGAGGGCGCGCATGCCGGCGAGCCGTTTAAGATCCATGCCCGCCACACGCTGTGGGCAACGGGCGGCATCGGCGGCGTATACGACCATTCGACCAACTACCCGCAGCTCACGGGCGACGCCTGCTACATCGCTCAGGAGCATGGCATTAAGATGGAGCACCTGGACTACGTGCAGATCCATCCCACGGGTCTGTTCTCGCCGCAGCCGGGTCGCACGTTCCTGATCAGCGAGAGCTGCCGCGGCGAGGGCGCGATTTTGCTCAACGCCGCCGGCGAGCGTTTTACCGACGAGTTGCAGCCGCGCGACGTTGTCGCCGCCGCCATCCGCGAGCAGATGAAGCAGGACGGCACCGAGCACGAGTGGCTGAGCTTTGCCCCCGTCGAGCGCGACGTGGTGACCGGGCACTTTGCCAACATTCGCGCGCGCTGCCTGGAGGACGGCCGCGACATCTTGGACGAGCCCATTCCCGTTACGCCGACGCAGCACTACTTTATGGGCGGCGTGTGGGTCGACAAGGACGGCCGCACCTCGATGCCCGAGCTCTACGCCGCGGGCGAGACGGCCTGCAACGGCGTTCACGGCAAGAACCGCCTTGCATCAAACAGTCTGCTCGAAGCACTGGTCTGGGGTCGTCGCGCCGCGTGGTACATGCGTACCGGCGAGTCGCTGGCCGTGGAGCAGGCGGGCGATCCCGCGCTCGATGGCCGTCATCGCGCCCTGAGCGCCGACGCCCTGGCAATCGATGATTTGGCCCGTGCCGCCGGCACGCAGGCCGTGGAGGAGTAGACCATGAATCCCATTACCATGAAGCTCGTCGTCGATGATCTGATTCTGCAGGCTCTGCGCGAGGACATTACGTTTGAGGACGTGAGCACGGCGAGCGTGTGCCCCACGGCGCGTCCCGCCACGGTGGAGCTTATCGCCAAGGCCGACGGCATTATCGCCGGCCTGGACGTATTCGCCCGCACCTTTGAGCTGCTGGATCCGCAGAGCTCCGTGTTGTTCGATGTCTCGGATGGCGACGAGGTGCATGCCGGCGATCACGTGGGCCAGGTGCGCGGCGACGCGCGCGTGTTGCTTTCGGGCGAGCGCGTGGCGCTCAACTACCTGCAGCGCATGAGCGGCATCGCTACCTACACGCACAGCATGGCCGCGGCGCTCGAGGGCACTAAGACCGTGCTTGTCGACACGCGCAAGACCACACCGGGCATGCGTGTGTTTGAAAAGGCGGCAGTCGAGATCGGCGGCGGCAGCAACCACCGTTACAACCTGTCGACGGCCGTCATGCTCAAGGACAACCACATCGATGCCGCCGGTGGCGTGACGCGTGCGATCGAGATGGCGCGCGCCCATGCATCGTTTACCGCGACGGTCGAGATCGAGTGCGAGAACCTGGACATGGTGCGCGAGGCCGTGGAGGCCGGCGCCGACATCATCATGTTCGACAACATGACCCATGACGACATGGCCGCCGCTATCGAGCTTATCGCCGGTCGCGCCAAGACCGAGTGTTCGGGCAACGTGGACGCCGGCAATATCCGTGCGCTCGCCGACCTGGGCGTTGACTTTATTAGCTCGGGCGCCCTGACGCACTCCGCGCCGATCCTCGACCTCTCGCTTAAGCACCTGCGTCTGCTGGACGGTAAATAATGAACGCCCGCGAGCGTCGCCGTGCCATCATGGACGTGCTCGAGGTGGCCAAGGAGCCCGTTTCGGGCAGCGCACTTGCCCGCGAGGTTGGCGTGAGCCGTCAGATCGTGGTTCAGGATATTGCCCTGCTGCGTGCCGATGGGCACGATGTCGTGGCGACCAACCGTGGTTATGTGCTGCAGGAGGCCCCCAGCAGCCCCGCCGTGCCCACGCGTCTTGTTAAGGTGCGCCACAGCGTGGAGCAGGCGGGCGACGAACTTACGAGTATCGTCGACGCGGGTGGCGCCGTGCTTAACGTGATCGTCAACCATCGTGTGTACGGCAAGATCACGGCCGACCTGGACATCCGCAATCGTCGCGATGTTGAGCGCTACCTGCACGATATCGAGAGCGGCAAGAGTTTCCCGCTGCTGACGGTGACCAGCGGCTACCACTTCCATCGCATTGCGGCGGAGGACGAACAGACCCTCGACGAGATCGAGGCGATGCTCAAGGAAAAAGGCTACCTAGCAGACCTGATGCCCTACGAAGACGATTTGTCCTAGTCGACGCCGCATCTATAAGTTGCGGTGAAATAGTTCCTAAAAGGCATCCAAGACATAAAACAGGAACTATTCCACCGCAACTGCCAAGGGTCCCGCTCCAAATTAGCTGCCCACATATGCAAAAGGAGGCCTCCGCGGCGATGCGGAAGCCTCCTTTTTTGTGCACGGTGTACTTTTGAGTGTGCAAGTGGGGGAGTTGTTACTCCTCGACGATCTCGGTGATCGCGCCAGCGGGGCAAGCGTCCTGGCAAGCGCCACAGGCGACGCAGGAGTCCTCGTCAGCGACGGTAGCGACGTCCTGGAGCTCCAGAACGCCAGCGGGGCAGGAGTCGACGCAAACGCCACAAGCGATGCACTCGTCGGCATCAATTACGGGATGAGCCATGGTAGTTTCCTCTCTGTTGACCGACGCTACAGGCGATGCGCGCCGGTTTGATTCGGGCAAAAACATACCACGGGAGCGACCGTTTGCAATACCCTCTGACCGGCATCTTCATACCGTTCGCCGAGTATGCCAAGGTTTACTAAAAAACGTGCAGGTGGGGCCGTTGAGCTGCGTAAATGTTAGCTAAAGGTGACTTGAAATATTGAGCTATTGAGCGCGCTTGCGGAAAGGGCATCCCGTTATTTGGTCGAAAAACGGGTCGCAGTTTCCGGTTGGGCCCGCTAGCGGAAACTGCGACCCGGTATCAGCTCTCAAAACGGGATATGGTTTCCGGTTGAGCTTTCAGACGGAAACTGCGACCCGGAATCCACGCTCAAACCGGGACGAGCTTTCCGCAAGGCAGCCCCAGGCACCCCCGGACCCAAACCTCAGCTATCTCTACATAGATCTCGATAGATTTGTCGAGAATTCAATCAGCGCATCTACCTGCGCATTTGAGAACCTAAACTCTCAGCAATAAGAAATCTTATATGAATTGACTTAGATTTTGTATATTCCGGCCCATAAGGGGATACACTACATCCTGAAAGACAAGCCGAAGCGCCGCGTGACAGACCGTCGAGGCGGCGCGAACGCACAAGAGAGAGGGAATTTCTAATGAGTAAGATTCTTGGTATCGACCTTGGTACTACCAACTCCGCAATGGCCGTCCTCGAGGGCGGTTCTCCGACCATTATCGTGAACGCTGAGGGCGACCGCACCACCCCGTCCGTCGTGGGCTTCCGTGCCGACGGCGACCGCGTTGTGGGTAAGGCCGCTAAGAACCAGGCTGTCACCAACCCCAAGAACACCGTGTTCTCCATCAAGCGCTTCATGGGCCGCAAGTACTCCGAGTGCACCTCCGAGATCAAGACCGTGCCGTACGAGGTCAAGGAGGGCCAGGGTGGCCGTGCCGTCGTCGACATCGAGGGCAAGGACTACACCGCCGAGCAGGTGAGCGCCATGACGCTCGCGAAGATGAAGGCCGACGCCGAGAAGTATCTGGGCGAGACCGTCACCGACGCCGTCATCACCGTCCCGGCCTACTTCAACGACGCCCAGCGTCAGGCCACCAAGGACGCCGGCAAGATCGCCGGCCTCAACGTCAAGCGTATCGTCAACGAGCCGACCGCTGCTGCTCTGGCCTATGGCCTGGACAAGCAGGGCACCGACCAGCGCATCCTGGTCTTCGACCTGGGCGGCGGCACCTTCGACGTCTCCATCCTTGACCTCGCCGACGGCGTGTTTGAGGTTCTGTCCACCTCGGGCGACAACCACCTGGGCGGCGACGACTGGGATCAGCGCGTCATCGACTGGATGGCCGACAAGTTCCAGCAGGAGAACGGCGTCGATCTGCGTCAGGACCCCATGGCCCTGCAGCGTCTGAAGGAGGCCGCCGAGAACGCCAAGAAGGAGCTCTCCGCTGCCCAGCAGACCACCATCAACCTGCCGTTCATTACCATGAACCAGTCCGGCCCGCTGCACCTCAACTACACGCTGACCCGCGCCGAGTTCGAGAAGATCACGCGCGACCTGCTCGAGCGCTGCAAGCAGCCTGTCACCAATGCCCTGCGCGACGCCAAGCTTAAGCTCTCCGATCTGACC
>CAVHBE010000031.1:14407-29235 GCA_963634045.1 Methanobrevibacter smithii | reverse complement strand
CAGTCCTGCGCAAGACGAAGGCCACATTAAGTGGCCTTCTTTGCGTGCGGAACTCGCGATGAACTTCGTGCCCCGCCGTCCGGGAGGACGCCTCTTTATTGATGGGAGGCCTGATAGGTCGATGGTTCCGTGCCCGGATGCGTCCAAAGTGGGACGGGCTTTCCGGATGGGCAGGCTTTCGAAAAATGCGTCCCGGAATTTGCCTTTGGAATGGGACGTAGTTTCCCGTTGAGGTGCTTTGCGGAAAGTGCATCCCACTCTGGGCGGTCGAAGTGGGACACACTTTCCCAAAGGCGCTCCAACGGGAAATTGCGTCCCATTATTCGGTCAAGAAACGGGATGCATTTTCCCAATGAGAGCAAAACCGGAAAATGCATCCCACAATCAGCCCTCAAAGTGGGACGCCGTTTCCCAATGAGGCTCAAGCGGAAAATGCATCCCGGAATTTGCGCTCAAAGTGGGATGCGGTTTCCGGTTGAGGGTCTAAGGGGAAAATGCGTCCCAGAATCGACGCTTGAAATGGGATGCAGTTTCCCGATGAGGCACTCGACGGAAAATACATCCCAGAAATGGCCTTTGAGCTGGGATAAGATTTCCGCGGCATCTCGGATTCTCAAAAATGAGACACGCCGTTGGCGAAAATGAGACACGTGATATCGGGCATCGGATGTATCATTTGCAAAAATGAGTCCACTCCACTCGAATAAAGCGAGGTCCCTCATGTACGTTCCACACCCCCGTATCCGTAGGCTGTCGAAAATCCCGCTTGTTGGGACGGCGGCGCTTGCTGCGTTGATCGCCACGAGCGTCGCCTGCTTCACGGCCACGCCCCAGGTTGCCCAGGCGGCAGACGCGCCCGCAATCACCGATATGACCGAGCAGGATTATCAAGCCCTGGGTCTGGGCACGAGCGAGGACATTCCGGCCGATACCGTTGGCCCCTATTCCACTGATACCCCCACGACGTTTGCCACGCGCAGCGAGGTCTATATGGCAGCTAACGGTAGCCATGGCAATCGCTACACTCTGCGCGACAAGCTCGAGAACGTCGAGCGCGGTGACATTGGCGGCAGCAGCAAACTCACCGATGGCTATGGAAGTGTGTGGGGCGCCGCAAAGTTCTGGCAAAACGTCAACAACTTCGATACGAACAGCGATCTCTACAAGCATAGCGACTACGGTGGCGGCACCTGGTCGTACCTAAGCAACAATGAGTCCTCAACAGTACTCGCCAACGACAACAACGGTTTCTCGGGCATTCACGCCACGAGTGTTGAGTTCTGCAGCGACGCCAGCACGGGCAAAAAGAGCCGCGTTGCCGAGCTCCGTGCCTACGGCGACAGTTCCTCCACGACGATTGACGGCAAGTCATACGCCGGAAAGGTTGAGCTGGTCCTCTACTCGTTTAGCAACGGGCGTACGCGCACTCTCGACACACACCTGCCGGTGACGGTCAACACTAATATGATGTACGAAGGCCGTTTTAAGTACCTGGATGACGGTTACCTGCAAGAGCACGACGCCGTCTTTGATGTCGAGGCGGGCGATGTCGATGGCGACGGCGTCGACGAGCTTTTTGTCTACGCGGGCTGCTATGTCGACGAGAACGGCGTGCGCAAGGCTGTAGTCGACATGTATGACTTGGAGGGCGGCAACTGGAAGCAAAGCGTCGTCAAGATCGATGCCGGTAACGCCGCGGACTACACCACGCACAACAAGGGCGGGAACGACTCCTGGACGCAGCTTCAGTCAGCTCCTGTCGTTTCGCTAGCGGCCGGCGACCTCGATCGCGATTTTTGCGATGACCTCGCCATCGTGGTCTCGGCACCCTACGGCAAGAAGAATATTGATAAGTCGACGCATTGCGAGCTGTTTTCGTGGGATGCATCCAAGGGTGCGCTCGTCCATGTCGATGCTCTGGGCGACGCGGGCGCAATCTCCCTCTCCGCGAACGGCAAGACCATGGTCGCTGCGAATGCGACGCTCGGCACGTTTGCCGCCTACGATGAAGAAGGAAAGAAGACGGGTGAAACCGTCACGGGCCTTATTCTTGCGGGCTATGACTGGCAACGCAGCGCTTTTGATTACGGCGCTTCTGACGGCAGCAAGGGGCTGTACGGCGCGCTGTACCGCTACGCGTATTTTGACTCGGAGTCTGGCGAGTTCAAGCTTTCCGATTGCAAGGAATACAGAGACGGGCTCCTCGCCTCCTATGGGCTGATGCATGTGCCCAACAGCGCATGGAAGGATAGCGCTCAGGATAAGCGCTATCCTTGCACCTTGGCGCCTATTGCCCTTGCCACTGCCAACCTTGACGGCCTGTCCGAGCAGCTGGCGGTCGACGAGGTGCTCGTGGGCGGCGATGTGTTCCGCGACTTTGCCTGCAACACGGCACAGAGCGGGGCTCAGGGCTTGGGGTCCATGGTCGGAACCATGAGCATGAGCGGTCAGCAATACAACAGCAGCAACAAGCATGACCACAAGGGTATAGAGCAGGTGTGGATCAGCGACGTCAAGGCGGGCAGCGTCTCGGGTTCGGACCGCTATAACGAGAGCTTTATCGCTGTGGTGGGCAAGCACCGCGACGAGGACCTGCGCAAGAACGATGACTACTATTGGATGACCGCCTCGCATTTTTCGCTCGACGAGAACGGAAAGGTGCGCCGCGGCGAGGAGCAGGTGATTAGCGAGAGCAACCGTCGCGGCACTACCTACGGCACATTTATCTCGCTCGCGCTGCCCGATGTCGACAACGACAGCGTCAAGATCACGTACAAGGACCGCTACAAGGTCTATACCAACCCGCGCGTGCTTGCCGTGCTGCAGGATGCGCCCTATGTTGAGGATCTGGAGCAGGCATACGGCTATCTGGTGTTGGGCGGCACGTCATACGGAGAGGAAAAGGGCACGGGGACATCCCAGGGCTATACCATTGGCGCCGAGTTGGGCGTTGCCGTCGAGGTGCAGACCGGTCCGCCCCTGGTCGCGATGAATGCTTCAGTCGATTTTGCCGCCGAGGGATGCTATGACTACCGGAGCGAGCGCACGGTCAGCGCAAGCGTAAGCTATGAGTCGCATGCCGGCGAGGGTGACAAGGCCGTGCTCTACACGATTCCGATGGTCTATTACGAGTATGAGATCGAAAATGAGGAAACTGGTGGTAAGGGCGTGATGGCGGCGCCCGTGTCGCTCGGCGCGCAGACCTCGGTCGTTAATGTCGAGGCCTATGACCGCATTGCCAAACAGCACAATATGACGCCGCTCAGCTACTTTTTGACCAACCGGTCGGGAGAACCCGGAACCTATCAAACGACGCTCAACGGCGAGACTCCCGTTGGGGATTCCTTTGGCCTGGGCAAGCCTGGCGTAACGCGCGCCTACACGCACGATGGGTTTAACGGCGCCGTCGCGCAGTCGGGGGCGAGCATTGAGCAGACCATCGAAGTCGAGGAGGGCAAGGAGCAGGAGCTCGAGCTCGGCTTGACGCTGAACGGCAGCGTTGTCATGGGCGCGAAGCTCGCAAAGCACGAGTTGTTTGGCGGCCTGTGCTTTGGTGCCAACGCCGGCTTTACTACGGGTAACTCCTCGAGTGAATCGACCGAATACGGCGGCACCGTCGACAACCTGCCCGAGGCCGCGCAGGGCAAGTACGGTTTTGTGTGGCGTCTGGGCGTCAACGCGGTGGATGTCGACAAGTTCGAGGCAGACTCGGGCGACAAGCTCGGCACCAAGGACACCGACCAGTTCTGGATCGTGGGCTATGACGTTAAGGACGTCGAGATGCCCGACGCGCCGGCCGTGACGGGCTTTACGGCAAACGCCGTCGATTCGACCAGCGTTACGTTTAGCTGGGACGATGTACTCGCAAACAAGAGTGGCTTTAGCTACGGCGTGGGCATGCTGCAGAGCAATGCGGCGGATGCGGTCGTCAATAGCTGGAAGATTGCCGACAACACGCAGACCTCGCTCAAGTGGGATGGGCTGCAGCCCAATACGGAGTATCGATTCGCCATCGCCGCCGTTAAGAATGGATCCACGACCGAAACAGGTATTCGCTCGGCAATCATCACGGTCAAGACCATGCCCGATGGCATGACGATGACCGTGAGCGGACCTGCGGCGGATGCTGCGGAGGGGTCGGATCTTGGATACGACTCTTCGGTTGAGCGCACGGCGGGAAGCCACCTGACGCTCTCGGCGATTGGCCATGTGAAGCAACTCGGTGCCGACGATAGCGAAACAGGGCTGGCACCGACCTATATGTGGTACCGCAAGGGCCGCGGCGAGACAGAGTTTAAGCTCGTGGGTGCCGATGGCAACCTCGCGGCTGGAACGGCCTCAAAGCTCGAGATTGACCTGACCGCAGACGATGACGGTGCGCAGTATTACTGCCACGTGGGATACAACGACGTGGGCCTCGACACCGGCACGACGCTCGTGAATATCGAGGCCGAGGAGACGGCGCCCACAACGGTGAACGCCACCCCGATCCGCACGCGCCGCCTGTTCTCACAGGCAAGTGCGGGCGCCAAGAAGTTCCTGGACCATACGCTGGTAAACACCGCCGGCCCAACCGATTCCGAAGGCTCAAAGGACCCCGAGACTCCTGAGACCCCGACGAACCCGGACAAGCCCAAGTCCGACAACGGAGCTAAGACCGACACCAAGGTCAAGACTACGACCACAGCGAAGAACCTCGCAAACACCGGCGACCAAACATTCGCCCTAGTCGCCACCGCAGCAGCAGCGGGAGCAACGCTCGTAGTGATAGCCCTCATCATGCTGATCAAGCGCCGCAAGACCCACTAGTAGCCAGTCGAACATATCGACAACCCAAAAACCCGGGTAGCCAAAAAACAGGCCACCCGGGTTTTCTGTTGAGTGGAGACTCCGCAAGCGGAAACTGCATCCCACAATTAGCGCCCGGAACGGGACACATTTTCCGTCAAGCCCTCATCCGGAAAATCCATCCCAGTTTGAGCGCCCAGACCGGGACGCACTTTCCCAAAGGGTCCTCAACGGGAAACTGCGTCCCATAATTAGGCCGAGAAATGGGATGAACTTTCCCAATGAGAGCCAACCGGAAACCACGTCCCAGAATCAGCCCCCAAAGTGGGACGCACTTTCCCAACGAGCCTCAACCGGAAAATACATCCCGGAATCCAGCTGAATAGTGGGACACACTTTCCCAATCGGGTCCCAAGCGGAAACTGCATCCCATTCCAGACAAGAATTCCGGGACACACTTTCCGCAAACAAAGAAGGCCACATAACGTGGCCTTCAACTTATATATGTTCGGCGATACACCCAAGACAAGCCACGCTCCAACAACAGGGCGTCTGTCCGGGCGGAGGTATGTAAGGCTCATCGCGAGTTCCGCACGCAAAGGAGGCCACTTAATGTGGCCTTCGTCTTGCGCAGGACTGTCCGAGCAGGGAACCTTATATGCCTCCGCCCGGACAGACGTTTCAGTTATGAACTCGCAGCTAGTCGCTACTTGATCTTGGTCGTGCCCGGCGCCAGGTTGGGGTCGGTCTCGTTGGCCTCGGTCTGGAAGTGCTCGGTGTACACGTTCTTGCCGTCGCGGAACATCTCGTAGTACTGCATCTTGGCGTAATCCTCGCGCGCCTTGGTGGCGGCTGCTGCGGCGGCGTCGTCGCCGGTGACGTTGGAGGAGAGCGCCCAGCGCAGGTTGGCGTCCTCGTAGCCCACCGAGTTGATGGCGGGCAGCGACTCACGCAGCGTCATGTGCGCCTTCTGGTAGTCGGAGAGGGGTGCGCCGATCAGCTGCATCAGCTGCGTGGACAGGTAGTTGGTGGACAGGTCGTCGACCTCGCTCGTCTGGTCGCAGCCGGCAACGTCGTAGTTGGCCCAGATGATGTAGTCGGTCTGCCACAGACGTTCCTGGTGCGTGGCGTCGTCCTCGCCGGTAAACCACTTATCGTTGAACTTGGACGGGAAGAACGGCTGGTGGTCGCCCCAGAACACCACGACCACCTTACGGTCGAGCTTGCTCAGGGCGTTGAGGAAGTAGCGAAGCGCCTGGTCGGACTGCTCGATGCACGAGACATACTCGTCGACATCGGAGAGCGTGCCGTCCTCGACGGTCTTGGCGTCCAGGTCGGTCGTGTCGATATTCAGGTGCATCTGCTTGTCGACCGGCAACAGACCCGTGTCGTAGCCCGAGTGGTTCTGCATGGTCACGTCGAAGATAAACTGCGGATCGGCGTTCTGGTCGAGCAGCTCAAGAATCTTGTCGTAGGTCGCCTGGTCGGTCACCATGCCGCGCAGGGTATCGGCGCCCTGGAAGTCGTTGATGGACAGGAACTGGTCAAAGCCAAAGTCCTTGTAGACGTTCTCGCGGTTCCAGTTGGTCGCGTGGTTGGGGTGCATAGCCGTGGTGGAATAGCCGAGCGATTTGAACTGCTCTGCCAGGTTCCCGGTCGTCTCCATGTTGTAGATGGTGTAGGGGTACACGCCCGAGCCCAGGTTGGCCATGGAGTTGCCGGTCATAAACTCAAACTCGGTATTGGCGGTACCGCCGCCGTAGGCGCTCACGTAGAGCTTACCGCGGCTGAGGCAGTTGGACAGGTTCTTAAAGTACTGCGGGCCCTCGTAGCCGGCGCGCATGTTCTGGTAGATCGAAAGGTCTGAGAAGGTCTCGTTCATGATGGCGATGACCGTGGGCTTCTCGCTGTCGAACTGCTCCTTTGCGGCGGCGCGCTCATCGCTCTTAGCCGCGTCGGATTTGTCATAGGCCTTGGCGTACTTTTTGAGCGTGGCCTTGGCATCGTCGACGGAGTAGTCGGCGGGTTTGGGCGGCTTGATGGACTGCGCTGCGCTAATGAAAGCGGGCAGGTAGCCCTCGCGCCAGTAGCTCTCGAGCGGGCGCCAGGTGTAGACGGTGATGCCGAGGGTGTTGTAGTAGTCGATGAGCGTGACGTGTGCGGTCACACCGCCCAGGCACAGCACGGCGACGAGCAGGTTGGTGAGCAGCATGCGCTTGGCGTTGGCGGCGCCCTTCTGACGGTGCGGTGCCACCAGGCCGGCGTACTCGCACAGCAGCATGGCGATGGCGGTAAAGCCCATGGACAGCACGCAGAACAGCGAGATCGAGAAGGTGTAGCCGGTGCCGGCGACCGCGGCGGCGGTGGAGATGGCCGAAAGGTCGCCCGGCTGGATGGGCATGGATTTAAACGTGATGACGAAGAACTCGGCAATGCCCAGGACAAAGAGGGCAAAGGCCAAGACCGCGGGGGCTGCGCCGTGGCGCTGGAACAGGAAGAACAGGCCGACCATGAGCGTGGTGATGATGGCCCACTCGAGCAGGATGCACAGGGGGTAGACCCAGGTAAAGTCGTGGTTGGACGAGACCTCCATGCCCAGCAGCGCAAAGACGCCGGCGAGCAGCAGGCACAGGACGGCGGCGACGAGCGGTTTACCCACAAAGGCTCCGCGCAGGCGGGCGAGCTTGCCGGTGGGGGCGGGGGCGTCGGGCCCGGCGAACGCAAAGACGCGCGGGGCGATGCGGTCGCGGGCGATGCTGGCCCAAGCGCAGCCGGTGAGGATGGCGTTGGTCAGGATGAGCATCACAAAGGCGAGCGGCTCGTTCTGCGCGACGAGGCCAATAGCGCCCCAGACGGTCAAAAAGAGCTGGAACAGGCCAAAGGCGACGCTCCAGGCGAAGGCGCCCTTGGCAACGGTGCCCGACTGAGCGCGAATGGCCTTGGCCTCGCGCAAGACAAGGTAGACGGTCGCCGCAAGACCGACGAGCGAGATGGCGGCAGCGAACATGCTGAGACTCCTCACAAACTAAAACGTACGAAAGCGGGGGTTTACCCGATTGTTACCAAGATATGCGCTGCAATTGGTGTCTGCGCACAACAACCAGCCATATTAACGCGCACGTGTGACGGTGTGGCGCAATGTAGTGGCGACCTGCGCGATAATGGACGGGAATTACACGGAAACGTAAAGGCTTCTTAAAGAATTGGCGAGGATGAGGCGATGAACGAACGGGCTTGTATGACGAGTGCGGGTGACGTGGACGCTGGCATGGACGCGGGCGGCTATCCGGTCGAGACGACGGGCAATGCGGTGCTGGACACGTTGGAGCACCGTTCCTCCACGCGTGCCTTCGCGCGTGATGACGACGACCGTCCCGTGGCGGTGACCGACGAGCAGCGGGCGGCAATTTTGCATGCGGCGAGTCGCGCGCCGTCGGCGGGCGCCATGATGATGTATTCCATCGTGAGCATTCGCGAGCAGGCTACGCTGGATCGTCTGGCCGACCTGTGCGACCACCAGCCCATGATCGCCAAGGCGCCCTGGGCACTTATATTTGTGGTCGACTATGCCAAGTGGATCGATCTGTTTGAGCACGTGGGCTGCTTTGAGCCCGAGTTTGTCGAGCGCACGGGCAAGGCGCCCCGCCGTGCACCGGGTTTGGGTGACTTTGCCATCGCGGCCCAGGACGCCGTGATCGCTGCGCAAAACGCCGTGGTCGCCGCCGAGGCCCTGGGCCTGGGGAGCTGCTACATCGGTGATATCGTCGAGAATGCCGAGGAAGTGGCCGAGCTGCTCGATCTGCCTCCGTATACCATGCCGCTGTCGATGCTCATCATCGGCACGCCCCGTAAGGAGCGCCCGGCCATTGCGCATCCCGTGGTGAACCTGGTGCACGAGGAGCGCTACTGCCGCGCCGATGCTGCGACCATGGACGCGCAGGTGGTCGAGATGGACGCGATGTTCCGTCCGCATGCCCGCGAGGTGGGGGAGCGCGTCGTGGACATCTATACCCGCAAGCACACGAGTCCCTTTATGGCCGAGATGAGCCGCTCCATGGAGTGGTGGTTCAAAAACTGGCTCGGAAAATGACGAATGTGACAAAGGGACAGTCCCTTTGTCACATTCCATATCGCTGAGGTGGCCTAAAGGCCGTATAAATGTTTATCTAGCTGGGAAAACAGTGCCATTCAAACATGGGCCGATTACCTATAATTCCTTCGAACATTAAAGTTGGGAGGAAACCGGCTTATGGAACAAAAGGCCAAGGAGGCAGCTTCGCACGCTGCGATTCCTGTGAGCATCTCGGCGATGCTCGTCACGCTGGGCGTGGTGTACGGCGATATCGGCACCAGCCCTATGTATGTAACCAAGGCGCTCGTTGCCGGCAACGGCGGCATCGGAAGCGTCACGGAGGAGTTCGTGCTCGGCGCGCTCTCCCTTGTCGTGTGGACGGTCACGTTGCTGACCACCATCAAGTATGTGCTCATCTCGCTGCGCGCCGATAACCATGGTGAGGGCGGCATCTTTGCCCTGTACAGCCTGGTCAAGCGTTGCGGCAAGTGGCTTATCATCCCCGCCATGCTGGGTGGCGCCGCGTTGCTCGCCGACGGCATCCTGACGCCGGCCGTTACCGTTACCACGGCCATCGAGGGCCTGCGCACTATCCCGGCGGTTCATGCCGTGCTGGGCGATGACCAGGGCCGCGTCGTCGCCATTACGCTCGCCATCATCATCGTGCTCTTCTTGGTACAGCGCATCGGTACGGCCAAGATCGGTCACGCCTTTGGCCCCATCATGACGCTGTGGTTCCTGTTCTTGGGCGGCACGGGTCTGTTCTTTGTCTTACAGCACCCCGCCGTGCTGCTGTGCCTCAACCCGCTCCGCGGCATCGCTTTTTTGTTGAGCCCCAACAACCACGCGGGCATCATGATTCTGGGCAGCTGCTTCCTCGCCACCACCGGTGCCGAGGCGCTCTACTCCGACATGGGCCACGTCGGCCGCGGCAATATCTACGCTACCTGGCCGTTCGTTAAGTGCTGCCTGCTGCTGTCCTATATGGGCCAGGGCGCTTGGCTTATGAACAACGCTGCCAACCCCGAGCTCATGGGCATTGCCGATCTCAACCCGTTCTACCAGATGCTCGCCCCGGGCCTGCGCCCGTTTGCCGTCGGCCTTTCCACCGTCGCGGCCATCATTGCCTCGCAGGCGCTCATCACCGGCGCATTCTCGCTGGTGTCCGAGGCCAGCCGTCTGGACCTCATGCCGCACATGCAGGTCTTCTACCCTGCCGAGACCAAGGGCCAGCTCTATATTCCCATGGTCAACAACGTCATGCTTGTCGGCTGCGTCATCGTGGTGCTGCTGTTCCAGAACTCGGCGCATATGGAAGCCGCCTACGGCCTTGCCATTACGCTGACTATGATGTGCACCACGCTGCTGCTCTTCTTCTACCTGCACGAGGAGCGCAAGCTCAAGGTCGCGCCGTGGATCTTCGCGGCCTTCTTCCTTTTGCTCGAAGGCTTCTTCTTCGTGAGCTCGCTCACCAAGTTCTTCCACGGCGGCTATTTCACCATCCTCATGGCCGCGCTCATCATGGGCATTATGGTGTGCTGGTACAACGGCACGGCGGTCGAGCAGCGCCAGTTTACGCTGCTGCCGCTGCGCAGCTACCTGCCGCAGCTCAAGCGCCTGCGCGACGACGACCGTTACGAGCGCATGAGTGACAACGTCGTGTACCTGACCAAGGACACCCATACCGACTACATCGACCGCGATATCGTCTATTCGATCTTGGACAAGCATCCCAAGCGTGCCCACGCCTGGTGGTTCGTGAATGTCGAGACCATGGACGAACCGCACACCTTTGCCTATTCGGTCGAGACGTTCGGCACCGACTACGTGTTCCGCGTGCACCTGTACCTGGGCTACAAGATCAACCAGCGCGTCAATGCCTACCTGCGTCAGGTTGTTCAGGACCTGGCTGCCACCGGCGAGCTGCCGCCGCAGACGCATGACTACTCGGTCTACAAGGATCCGGGTAACATCGGCACGTTCAAGTTCGTCCTGATCCGTAAGCTTCTGGCGCCCGAAAGCGATGTGGAGCCCAGCGAGCGTACGGCCATCACGCTCAAGTACATCATTCGCCGCGCCGCCGGCACGCCCGCGCGTTGGTACGGCCTGGAGAACTCCAACGTGAGCTTTGAGTACGTGCCGCTGTTCACCAAGTTCAAGGCCGTGAACAAGATGCAGCGCCTGGCTCCCAACGAGCGGCCGTAGTCGACGCTCGAGGTTTGTCTGCGAACGGGCGGGCTTGTATTGACGGGGATTGAGTCCTGGGAGGAAACCATGGATGCAAAGGTGCTTGACGGTTGCGATCTTGCGACCGAGCTGGTGCGTGAGGTACGCGCCGATGCTGCCGAAGATCGGTTCTTTACGAATCGGGCCAACATGGACATGGCCGACCGCGTGATTTCGATCGTGGTGACGGTGCTTGTCGCGGCGTGCGTGTGCGCACTGCTCGCGCACGTGCTGTTTGTCTAACGTCCGCAGGTTGCAAAGGCTTTACACTTGGAACCACCACAAGGGGAAACCACCACAAAGGTGCCTGTCCCCTTTGTGGTGGTTTTTGTTTTTGAGAGAGGGGCGGAACGCTGATGGACGTCCGTACGGACGGCGATATTGCCGATAGCTTTTGGTGGCGGCGCACAACGCTGACGCGCCGCACTCCTCTGTATGACGCCTGCGTATCGGTGGGGCTGCTGGTCGCGGCGACGATTGTGGGCGCGCTGCTCGACCATCCGGGTCTCGCGCCGAGCATCATGATCGTCTATGTGTTCGCCGTTCAGCTGTGCGCATTCTTTACCTGCAGTCGCCTGTATTGCTTGCTGAGCTCGGCTGCCGCCGTGGCGCTCTACAACTTCTTGTTTGTCTACCCGCGCTACTTGCTGTCGTTTATCGACCGCGGCTATCCCGGCATGTTCTTCATCATGTTTGTGGTCTCGCTTGTGTCGAGCTCGATTGCCTTGGCCCTGCGTCGCGCTTTGGCACAGGCTGCCGCCAGCGACCGCCGCACGCATATGGTGCTCGAGACCAATCGCATGTTGCAGCGCTGCGCCGACGAGCAGCAGATCGTTCACGCCATGGCCACGCAGCTGGCGCGTCTTTCGGGCTGTCCGGTCGTGTGGTACAGCGCCGACGCCGAGGGCGATGACCTGCTGCCGCGTGCGACATACACGGCCGTGGGCGATGCCGCGCCGGTGCACGAGCTGGCGCCGCAGATGCCACCGCGGCTCTCGGCGTCCGCCTATGTGGGAACGCCGCTCGATGCTACGTTCGGCGGCTCGGCGTTTTATGGCATCTACCTGACGGTTCGCACAGGCGACGGCTTCGCGCGCTCGGGCGACCCCGCCTCGGTGGTGGGCGTGCTGGCTATCGTTGCCGA
This sequence comes from Methanobrevibacter smithii, assembly GCA_963634045.1. GTDB lineage: Bacteria > Actinomycetota > Coriobacteriia > Coriobacteriales > Coriobacteriaceae > Collinsella. Next base: position 17,005 of record CAVHBE010000031.1, on the reverse strand, counting down.
GCCCGACGTGCTGACGCACGAGGAGCGGACACTTGCCGATGCTATCGTGAGCGAAGGCGAGCTGGCGCTCGATCGCGCCCGCGCCATGGAGGCCCGCGAGGAGGCGGCGGTGCTTGCCAAAAATGAGCAGCTGCGCGCCAACCTGCTGCGCTCCATCTCGCACGACCTGCGCACGCCGCTCACCAGTATTTCGGGTAATGCCGATGTGCTGCTCGACCAGGGCTCGACCGGCACCGCCGTGCTCGACGCCCAAACGCGCCGCGGCCTGCTCTTGTCCATTCGCTCGGATGCGCAATGGCTCAACGCCACCGTCGAGAACCTGCTCGCCATCACCAAGCTCGAGGGCGGCGGTATGCGCCTGTCGACCACGCTCGAGCTCATGGACGATATCGTGGAGGAGGCGCTGCGCCACGTGAACCCTGCCGTGCGCGAGCACGACCTTAAGGTGGTGGCGTGCGATGAGCCGGCGCTCGTCAACGTCGATGCGCGCCTGATGGTGCAGCTGGTGGTCAATCTGGTGAACAACGCCATCGCCTATACGCCCGCAGGCTCGCATATCATGATTTCGATTAGCGTCGACGATGGACGCGTGGCGTGCTCGGTGGCCGATGACGGCCCGGGCATTGCGCCCGAGGACCGCGAGCGAATCTTTGAGTCGTTCTACACCGCCAACCACGGTCTTGCCGACAGCCATCGCAGCGTGGGCCTGGGTCTTTCGCTCTGCCGCTCCATTGCGCTGGCGCATGGCGGTAGCATAGAGGTTGCCGCGGCGGACCCGCACGGCTCGGTCTTTACGATTGAGCTTCCCGTCGCCGACGTTTCGTTTGATAAGGAGTAGCGCTGTGCCGAACTCTGCCGTAAAGCCGCTCATCTTGGTCGTTGAGGACGATCCCGCCGTCCGCAACCTTATTGTTGCCGCGCTCGAGGCGCACGGCTTGCGTCATATGGCCGTGGAGACCGCCCATGCCGCCATCGCCGCCGCCTCATCGCAGGCACCGAGCATTGTGCTGCTCGATCTGGGCCTGCCCGATATGGACGGCGTCAAGGTGGTGGAGTCGGTGCGCGCATGGTCGGGCATGCCGATTATCGTGGTCTCGGCGCGCAGCGAGGATGCGGACAAAATCCGCGCGCTCGATGCCGGTGCCGACGACTATCTGACCAAGCCGTTTTCGGTCGAGGAACTGCTTGCACGCATTCGCACGACGCTCAGGCGCCTTTCGTATGCGCAAACGGGTGGTGTTGCCTCCGAGGGCTCGTTCGATACCGGTGAGCTGCATATCGACTTTGATGCCGGCATTGCCACGATGGATGGCGAGGAGCTGCATCTGACGCCGATTGAGTACAAGCTCTTGTGCCTGCTGGCACATAACGCCGACAAGGTACTAACGCACCAGTTTATCCTGCACGAGATTTGGGGCACGGCAACTAAGAGCGACCTGGCGAGCCTGCGCGTCTTTATGGGCACGCTGCGCAAGAAGATCGAGTCCGACCCCGCGCACCCGCGCTATATCCAAACACACGTGGGCATCGGTTACCGATTGGTCACCCAAGGCTAGATCGCCAACCACCGTCCCAATATGAGTTGCGGTGAAATACGGACGGAAATGGCCTATTTGGCGGCCAAACAGTCCATATTCCACCGCAACTTTGTTTATTTGCCCCTGGGTTTGCTGGCGTAGAACTTCTTCTTTTTGGGCTTGCCGGCGGGGGAGGGTTTGCCGTCGCCGCGCGGCCCTCGGTCTCCGGCCTGCGCGTGCGCGGGTACTGCCGCGCGAGGCTTGCGGGCCTCGGGGTTGCGCAGCTCCTCGACACGCTCGGCAATCTCCTCGGCGCTAAAGCCGACCTCGGCCATGGCGTCCTCAATGGGCAGGCGGCGCACGATATAGCAGTGGTGCACCTTCTGGTTGCGTGCGAAATCCTCGGGGATGGTCTGCGCCGTAATGTCCTCCAGCACCACGCCCGCGCGCGCGAGCTTGCGTGTCTCGGGGCGGAAGCCGCGCAGGTTGCAGCTAAAGATGGCGTGGCCGCCCTGTGCGAGCAGGCGCGATACGCCGGCCAAAAGCTCAACATGGTCGCGCTGGACATCCCAGGTGCGGCGGCCCATCTTGGACGAGTTCGAGAACGTGGGCGGGTCGACAAAGATCAAGTCCCAGCGGTTGCGCGTCTGGCGCTGGTCGCGAATCCAGGCGAGCACGTCGTCGCGCACAAAATGATGCTGCGGACCAACAAAGCCGTTCTGGCGCATATTGCGCTCGGCCCAGTCCAGGTAGGTGTTGGAAAGGTCGACTGTCACGGTTTCCTCGACGCCGCCGTCGGCCGCATAGCAGGTGGCGGTGCCGGTGTAGGCGAACAGGTTGAGGAAGCGGCGCGCCTGTTTGGCGTGCTCGCGCACCAGGTTGCGGGTGACGCGATGATCCAGGAAGATGCCCACATCCAAATAGTCGTCAAAGTTGACGGCAAAGGTAAGGCCGCCCTCTTCGATGAGCGGCAGACGACGGCGCGCGATGTTGGCGCGCTCGCCCGAGCCACCCTTGCCGGCGCCCTGTTTGCCGTACTGCGAGCCGCCGCGCGAACGCATGCGGGCCTTGGCGTGCACGT
>CAVHBE010000031.1:1667-14397 GCA_963634045.1 Methanobrevibacter smithii | reverse complement strand
CGGAACATCAAGAATACGCGGCGCGATGGCCAAGATGTCGAGCATGCGGGCCTGGGCAAGCGCGGGGTCGATGGTCTTGGGTGCGGCGTATTCGGCAATGACGAGCCAGCGGCCCGGCGTCTGCGGGCAGCCCTCGTACAGGTCGATGGCGGCGGAGTAGTCGGGCAGGTCGGCATCGTAGACGCGGTAGCAGCTCACGCCCTCGCGCTTGGCCCACTTGCGGCGCAGGCGGGCATTCTTGCGCAGGCGGTTGGCGAACTGCTCAGACTCGGGAATGAGCACGGGCAGCGGCTTGCCGTCGCCCAGGTCGAGCGTGGCGGCAGGTTCGGGCGTGGGAGTATCGGCGGCTTCGTCATGAGCGTCTGCGGTCTGTTCCTCGGCATCTGCGCTGATCGCTGCTTCAAATGCCGCGGCGGCGTGGTCGAGCGAGGGCCAAATCTCAATAGCCGCCTCCTCGTTGTTGGGCATGACGGCGATCGAGCGCTTGGGCTCGGCGTGGAGCGCGCGGGCCAGCAATCCGTCGCGGGTGAGCGCGGCGACCGGCGCCGAAGCGAGCTCGGGGGCGCGGCGCAGCTCGCCGATGAGCGTCATGGCATCGTGCATGAGTGAAAGCGGTGTCTCGGTCGTATCCGCGACGAGGGCGGCACCGGCGACAGTGCCCGCGTGGTCCAGCACGGTGGCGGACTTAGCGGCGCAAAAATCGACAAAGCGCTTGTAGCCGGCACACTTGACCATGCGCTCGGCGGTCTTGCGGGCGGTGGGGTCAATGTCCATGGCCACGATGCGCGCCTGCCGCTCGCGCGCTGCCGCCTCGCGCTCGCGCGCCTCGGCAAGCAGCTGCTCCCACAGAGCGGCGTCGTGCAGCTGCCAGCCCTCAAAGCCCCAGCGCTCGCGTGCGGCGCCCGGGGCGCGGTCGGTCAGAATGTTCACGGCCTCCAGCAGCAGACCGCCGCCGGCGCACGAGGCATCGATCAACGTGGGAAGGGCCTCGTTCTCGTAATCGTCGGCCGTCAGCTCGCGCTCGCATAGTGCGGTCCAGCCGACCTGCGCCAGCACCAGGGCGGCGTAGTCGGGGCGCAGCACGTGCGTGCCCTCGCCGGCGCGGGTCGCTGCGGGCGGCAGGCGTTTGAACAACGGGTCGCCCGAAAGGTCCAGGCTAATGCTCGCGCGACGCTGACGCAGCGAAAGCAGTAGGTGAACATCGGGGTCGGCGGCATCGACGTCGGCACGACGTCCCGTGGTCTCGGCCAGGCGGTCGCACAGCGCGTCCTTGGCGCGCAGGGCCGAGAAGCGCGTGTTGCGCAGCTGCTCGGTCACGCCGCGGGCGGTGATGGCGATGGTGGCGCCGGGGCGGACGATGCTCTCCCAGGCGATGTCGTAAACGCTATCGTACAGTTCATCGGCATCCTGCGCCTCAAAGCGCCCGAGTACCACGAACACACGGCTCGCCAGGCGCGACCACAGACAGGCGCGGTAGCCTTCTTCGAGCTCGCCCTCAAATGTAGCGCGGCCCTTCAGCCGGCGAACATGCGAAAGCCCGAGGCGTTTAAGCTCATCGGCGAGTGCGGACTCAAAGCCCTCGGGGCAGCTTGCGTAAAATTCCATGGGTGACCTCTCTGGTTGCGTCGCTCCATTATATGATGGATACTTCGTTTACTCTCGCCCCCGAAAGGAACCCATATGATTGATGCGTGCCCCGATTCCGCCGTGCTCTTTTTTGACGTGGACGGCACGCTGACGTCGTTCGATCCCGACAACATGACCGACAAGGACTTTTCGGCGGTTCACCCCTCGCAGGCGGTGATCGAGGCGTTTCATCGTCTGCGCGACGCAGGGCACAAGGCGTTTATCTGCACGGGTCGTCCCTTGTGGCTGATTGCCGATGGCCTGCGTGCTTTGGAGCCTGCGGGTGTCGTTGCCATGGCGGGCGCCACGCTCGAGGTCGAGGGTCGCGTGGTGCATGAGGACTGCTTTGACGAGGACGTTATCGAGGAGCTTGCGCGCCGTATGGCAGCGGCAGGGATTGAGGCCTTTTTCGAGACCAACGTGGCTACTTTTGCCCTGGAACCCGCGGGTGTTGAGCAGTCGTCTCTGATCGGCACTTCTGTGGTGCACAGCGCCGAGGAGATGCGCGTCGACGGCAGTCTGCGCGTGGGCAAGGTGTGCATCGTCGCGAGCTACCTGGCTCGCGTAGCCAACGATGACGGCTTTATCGATCGCGAGTTTGAGCTGTGCAACACCGGTGGTCAGAATCGCGAGCTGAGCCCCAAGGGCATTGACAAGGGCGTGGGCGTGGCGCGAGCGCTGGAATACCTGGGTCGCACCGGCAACGCGCGCACCTTTGGCTTCGGCGATTCGGGTAACGACCTGGGCATGCTCGCTGCGGTCGAGACGGCCGTGGCCATGGGCAACGCCATGCCCGAGGTCAAGGCGCTCGCCGACTACGTGACCGATGATGTCGCACACGACGGCACCGTCACAGCGATGCAGCATTTCGGCCTCATCTAATGAATCCCGCGTTCTGACGTTTGCCCAAACTGCGACTCTTTGCTTTTGCATGCTCAATCGATTTATCAATCCAAACACTGAGGTGTTTATACCGTTCGCCGAGAAGATAAAAAACCGCAGCTCACGCCTTGATAAACGTAGGTAAAGTGTTTAGCAGTTTAACGCCCATGTGCAAGCGAAAGGAATCAGGCAGATGGCAATCAAGGTGTTCGCTGACGGTGCAAACCTCGAGGGCATGCTCGACATGTACGAGAACGGCAACGTTCAGGGTTTCACGACCAACCCGTCCCTTATGAAGAAGGGCGGCGTGACGGATTACCGCGCGTTTGCCAAGGAGGTCCTGACCCACATCACCGATGTGTCCGTCTCGTTTGAGGTCTTTGCCGATGACGTCGAGACCATGGAGGTCGAGGCGCGCGAGATCGCTACCTGGGCCGAGAACGTCTACGTCAAGATTCCGTGCGTGACCACCAAGGGCGAGTCCACCGCCGAGCTGGTCCGCAAGCTTTCCGCCGACGGCATCAAGGTCAACGTCACTACTATCTTTACGCCTACGCAGGTCGATGAGATGGTCGAGGCCGTTGACACCGAGACGCCGTCCATCATCTCGCTCTTTGCCGGCCGCATCGCCGATACCGGCGTCGACCCCATTCCGTTTATGACGGAGTCGGTCAAGAAGGCCGCCGCAAAGCCCAACTGCGAGGTCCTGTGGGCGTCCACGCGCGAGCTCATCAACATTTATCAGGCCGAGGCCTGCGGTTGCCAGATCATCACGGTGCCCAACAGCATCCTGGCCAAGCGCAAGAACATCGGTCGCGACCCGTACGAGGTCTCGCTCGACACCGTGCGCGGCTTTGCCAAGGATATCGCCGCTTTGGGCTTCCATATTCTGCCGTAACGCGAACACTGGCTACGCCGCGGGCTGCTCGCCCCGGCCTTTCCTTTCCCTATCGCTCACGCGCTTCGCGAGGGTCGCGCTAGGCAAAGGAAAGGCCGGGGCTGCCGACACGAGCTTGCCGGTAGGTTGGTGATTGGCTTCCATATTATGCCGTGGACAAAGGTACCCCCGCCTGCGCCGTGCAAAATCGAGAGTATTCAGCAAGGTAAAGGCTTTTACCAGTTAATCGAAGCACGGAACAGCCCCCGTTTTGGCTCTAAAAACGCCAAAACGGGGGCTGTTTTTTGCTTTTTCGTCTCTGAGGGGCATCCGGAACGGTGGAATTTGCAGAATACTCGCGATTTTGCACATCGCTACAGGGGGTACCCTTGCTTTGGCGGTTTACTTTCCCTGCACCATGGTTAGCGAGATTTTCTTGCGGTCGCGATCGACCTTTTCCACCCACACCTTGACCGTGTCGCCGACGCGTACCACGTCGCTCGGGTGCTTGACGAAGCGGTTGGCCAGCTTGGAGATGTGCACAAGGCCGTCCTGGTGCACGCCCACGTCGACGAAGGCGCCAAAGTCGACGACGTTGCGCACCGTGCCCTTGAGCTCCATGCCGGGTTCCAGGTCGTCGATGGAAAGCGCTGAGCGGCTAAAGACCACCTCGGGTGCGTCGTCGCGCGGGTCGCGGCCGGGCTTCTTGAGCTCGTTGACGATGTCGATGAGCGTGAGGGTGCCGCAGTTCAGGTCGCTTGCCAGCGCCGAGATGCTGCCCAGGCGGCGCTCGATGTCGGGCACGCCGCCGCGGCTGAGCTCGCTTGCTTTAACGCCGGCGCGTTCTAGGACGGACGTGGCCACCTCGTAGCTCTCGGGGTGGACGCTTGTCGCGTCGAGTGGGTTCCTGCCGCCGCTAATGCGCAAAAAGCCCGCGGCGTTGAGATATGCCTTGGGTCCCAGCTTGGGGACCTTCTTGAGCTGGCGGCGATCGGTAAAGGCGCCGTTTTCCTCGCGGTAGGCCACGATGTTTTTGGCCACGCTCGGCGTGATGCCCGATACATATCCCAGTAGGCTCGCGCTCGCGGTATTCACGTCGACGCCCACGCGGTTGACGACGTCCTCCACCACATGGCCCAGGGTGCGCGAAAGCTCGGCCTGGTCAAGGTCGTGCTGGTACTGGCCCACGCCGATAGACTGGGGCGGAATCTTGACGAGCTCTGCCAGCGGGTCTTGCAGGCGACGGCCCAGGCTCATGGCGCCACGCACGGTGACGTCCAGGTCGGGATATTCCTGGCTGGCGAGCTCGGAGGCGGAGTACACGGACGCGCCGGCTTCGTTAACGATGGTGTATCGCAGCCCAGGCGCCTGCTCGGCGATGAACTCCGAGACGACTTCCTCGGTCTCGCGGCTGGCGGTGCCGTTGCCGATGACGATGGTGTTGACGCTGTCCTTTTTGACGAGGCGGGCGAGCTCGCGCTTGGTGCCGGCGACGTCGTGGCGCGGCTTGGTGGGGTAGACCACGCCGTGGTCGAGCAGCTTGCCGGTCTCGTCCATAACGGCGACCTTGCAGCCGGTGCGGTATCCCGGATCGAGCGCGAGCACGCGGGCACCGCGCACGGGGCGTGCCGAGAGCAGGCCCTCGAGATTCTTGGCAAAGACGTTGATGGCCTCGGTCTGCGCACGGACGGTGAGTTTGGCGCGGGCCTCGCGCTCAAGCGAGGGGGCCATGAGGCGCTTGTAACCGTCGGCGATGGCGGCGTCAAAGACGGGCGCGAAGACGCCCTGACGTCGGGGCCAACGGCTGCCGAGGCGTGCCGTGGCAGCGGCGCCGTCGACGTTCACGCGCACGCGGAGTTTGCCCTCGCGCTCACCGCGGTCGATAGCCAGCACGCGGTGGTTGGGTATACGGCGCAGCGGCTCATCATAGCTGTAGTACGGCTCGTAGGGGGTCTTCTCGGCGGGGTCGGTGGCCTCGACGACGATATCGGCGGTGTTTTGCGTAAAGGCGCGCAGGTCGGCGACGTTCTCAGGGTCCTCGGCCACCGTCTCGGCCACGATGTCCGCCGCGCCGGCGAGCGCTTTCTCGGGCGTGTCGAAGCCGGCCTTCTCGTTGACGTAGGCCGCGGCGGCGTCGAGCGCGCTGCCCTTGGCCGAGGCCTGCATAATGATCATGTTGGCGAGCGGCTCCAGGCCTGCCTCGTGGGCCTTCTGCGCGCGGGTCATGCGCTTTTTGCGGTAGGGCTTGTAGAGGTCCTCGACACGCTGGAGCTGCGTGGCCTCGCGAATCTGCTGTTCGAGCTCGGGCGTAAGTTTGCCCTGGGCGTCGATGAGCAGAATGACGTCCTCTTTGCGCTGTTCAAGATTGCGCAGGTAGGACAGGCGCTCGTCGAGTGTGCGCAGGGCGACGTCGTCCATGCCGCCCGTGGCTTCCTTGCGGTAGCGCGAGATAAAGGGGATGGTGTTGCCCTCGTCGATGAGCTTGACGGCTGCCTCGATGTTGGCGGCCTTAAGGTTGAGCTCGCGGGCAAGCTGGGCGATAAGATCCATGGGACTCCTTGCGTTTAAGGTGCGTTTGCAGCACAGGGCTACCAAGGATACCACCCGTCCCAAAAGACTGTTTTGGGGCCGCGCCACGAAAACGACCTATCTACTACGTTTGAACCGTATGGGTCGACCATCCCCCGGTTTTCCGAGAATACGCAAGCCGTCTACCTGCGGTTTTTATTTCGCGAAATTTGGCATGGTTAAGGGCGATCGGTTAAACGTAGTAGATAGGCGCGTTTCGTGGCGAACGGATCAAGCCGAGGTGCAAAATAGCCCCCGCTTCTGAAAAATCGTCGGCAAGGTAGCAAAAGGCCCCGCGGGCAGGAGGCTGCTCGCGGGGCAAAGAAGAGGGGCTTGTTGGTGGCGGACCGAAGGGTTCGGCATGGGGGTTTCTGCCGCGGTCGCTCTTAAGGCATTACAGCTCGACGAGCTGGCCGGTCTCGGCGGCCTCCTTGATAGCGTTAAGCAGCGTGAGCGTCTTGACATTATCGGCGGGGGTCACGACGGGCTCGACCTCGCGGCGGACAACCTTCACAAAGTGCTTGAGCTGCATCTTGTGCGGCAGTGCCGGGTCGACGGCCGGAATCTCCATCTGCAGCGGCTTGTGCCAGTTGGAGGCGCCGTCGTAGGAGAACTGGTGCAGGCGGGGCAGCGACAGGGCGCCCTTGGTACCGCCGATAAAGTAGGCGTCGGCGTCGAAGGGACGGTACTGCGGGTCCTCGCGAGCGGTGGCCTCCCAGTTCCAGGGGCTGGCGGTGGCGTCGGAGATGGTCATGCTCGCAAGCGCGCCATCGGCAAAACGGACGTTGACCACGGCGGAGTCCTCGGTCTCAAAACCGCGGGCGGCGCTGGACTGCATGCCCTGGACAGCGACGGGCTCGCCCAGCAGGTAACGCAGCAGGTCGACGTCGTGAACCAGGTTGACCAGGATCGGGCCGGCACCCTTCTTGCGGCGCCACTCGACATCGAAGTACTCGTCATTCTTATAGATCATGTAGTGGAAGCTCGACACGGTGAGCTTGCCCAGCTCGCCGGACTCGATGATCTCCTTGGCCTTGTTGACGAAGGGGTTGTGGCGACGGTGCTGACCCACGAGCACGGGCACGCCGGCGGTCTCGGCCTCGGCGGCGAAGGCCTGGGCATCCTCGAGATCGTTGGAGATCGGCTTTTCGACCAGCGGCACGATGTTGCGCTTCACGGCCTCGCGGGCAACGCCCAGGTGCAGGTCGTTGGGGGTGGCGATAATGACGGCCTCGGGCTTGACCTCGTCCATCATCTGAGCGGGATCGGTGTAAAACGGCACGCCGGCGGCCTCGGCCGTGGCGCGGGCGCCCTCAAAGGCGTCGGCGATGGCGACGAGCTCGGCCTCGGGCTCCTCGGTGACAAAGCGGATGTGGTTGCGGCCCATGGCGCCGGCGCCGATAACGGCAATGCGGACGGGGTTGAGCTCAGACATTTCGACTCCTTAATACTGGTGACCGGTGGAATGCGACAAAGGGGCCGTCCCTTTGTCGCATCGGTAAAACTAGGCAGACTTCTTCTTGCTGTCGGAGACCATCATGTAGACGGTGAGCACGACGGCGATGGCGGCGATCACAATGGCGCCGTAGAAGGACTGCTGGTAGGCGGCGCTGCCGGCCTCGGCGTGATACAGCACGGCGGTGATGGGCTGGCTGATCCAGGTGGAAGCGGCATAGCCCAAAAACATGATGCCGTAGTTGACACCGATGTTGCTGGTGCCAAAGGCGCCACCGGTGAGCGGCGGGTAGATGACGAGCAGGGCGCCAAAGCTAAAGCCGAGCAGGGCGAGCGCAACAAAGAACATGGCCTGCGTAAAGCTCATCGACATGATGACGAGTGCGACGATGGTGACGACAAGGCTGATGAGCAGCGACTTATAGGCGCCGAGCTTGTCGATGATCTGGCCAAAGGACAGACGGCCAACCAGGTTGGCGCAGGTGTTGACGGAGACCACCACACCGCCGAGGGCGACGGCCGCGGCGCTCGTGGGGTCGGCGAAGAGCTGGACGGCGGCGATGGAGGCAACCTTGCCCACGAGCAGGGTGCCCGCGGTGGCGGCAAAGGCGAAGGTGACGATGAGGACCCAGAAGCGCGGGGTCTTGACCATCTCGCCCGGGGTGAGGTCACCGAAGGTGCCGGCATGTGCGCCACCCTTGGGGGCCTCGAAGCCCTCGGGCAGCCAACCGGCCTCGGGGGCCTTCAGGAACAGGGCGGAGGCGGCAATCGTCACAAAGAAAATGACGCCGAGCGCCTTAAGGGCGCCAAAGATGCCCAGGCTCGGGATGAGCAGCGAGGCGAGCACCGGGGACAGCACGGCGGGGCCGGCGGTCGAAGCGGCCAGGGTGATGCCGGAGGCGAGACCCTTCTTGTCGATGAACCACTTTTGGCCGGTGGTGAGCGCCGGGTTGTAGCCCAGGCCGTTGCCGATGGCGGCGACGAGCGAGAACCACAGGTAGAACTGCCACGGCTCGGTGACGGTACCGGACATGAACCAGCCCAGGCCGTAGCACACGGCGGCGGCGATCACGACGTTGCGCGGGCCGATCTTATCGGAGATGCGGCCGGCGAAGATGCCCGTCACGGCCATGATGGTCTGAAAGACCGGGAAGGCCCAGGTAAGAGCGCTGGACCACTCGGGGTAGACGGCGAGCAGGTTCTTGCTCACGACGGAATACAGCGCGATGGAGCTGATGAAGAACATGGTGACGCACGCGGCGGAAAGCACGACGGCGCGACCCTTGTTGGAGTTGGTGGAAGCCATTGGACTCTTTCTAATCGATACGGGGGAGGAGCGGGCGTGTCCGCGGGCCTCCCTGTTAGGTTGGTTTACTGGTCAGTCGGCTTTGCGACGCCGGACTCATCGGACCAAAGCTCGACACCCTTGTTCTTGAGGTAGTTGTCGGCATAGGCGCGACGGCCGCCGGGCTTGGCGGTGAGGTCGCCCATCATGTTGGAGAAGCCGCCGTCGACCTTGATGGCGTCGCCGGTGGTAAAGTCCGAGCGTTTGGACGCCAGGAACATGACGGCGTTGGCGATATCGCTGACCTCGCCGATGCGACGTGTGGCGATCAGGCGGCTGCGGCTCTTTTCGACCTCGGGGTCGGCGTAGAAGTTGGCCGACATCGGGGTCTTAACGAAGCAGGGCTCGACGCAGTTGGAGCGCACGCCATAGGGGCCCCACTCGGCGGCGAGCATCTTGGACATCATGTTGACGCCCGCCTTGGTGGAGCTGTACACGCCCGAGAACGTCTCGGGGGAGTGGCTGGCAACGGTCGAGATATGCACCAGGCGGCCCTGGCCGGCCTTGATCATCTCGCGGCCAAAGCGCTGCGAGGTGATGAAGTAGCCGGTGAGGTTGACGTTGAGCACCTGCTCCCAGTCGCTCAACGGCAGGTCCTCCATGGCGGCGAAGCGCAGGATGCCGGCGGTGTTGACAAGGACGTCGACGCGGCCGAAGTCGGCGATGGTGGCATCGACGGCGGCCTGAACCTCGGCCTCGTCGGTGGCGTTCATCTTGTAACCCTCGGCGTGGATGCCAAACTCGGCGGCGAGGTCGGCGGCTGCGGCCTTGACCTTCTCTTCGTCCAGGTCGAGCAGAACGACGTTGGCGCCATTGCGGGCGAACTCGCGGCAAATCTCGACGCCCATACCGCCGAGCGCGCCAGTCACGGCGCAGACATCGCCCTCGAGCTTAAGCCAGTTGCTCATAGGAACTTCCCTTCTTGTCTTCTTGTGCCTCCCTGTGGGTCGCTCCCATTAACCGACCCACGTGGTTTTCGCTGGTTATCGTATGCTTTGCATTTGCGCAGGTGAATTGCATATTTGTTAGAATGGCGTTAACCGTAGGTTTATAGCTTGCAAGACGATGCGCCTTTAATTGAGTGTGTGACCTGCCAAAACAACCCCCTTCGGCAGTTCATTGCCATGCGTCTGGAAACAGGAGATTGACGTGTACGATCGACGACTCGAGGCCATATCGGCCGCCGCGGAGCTGGGAAGCTTCTCGCGCGCGGCGGCAAAATTGCGCGTGTCGACTCCGGCGCTCGTCAAGCAGGTGTCGGGCTTCGAGGCCGAGTTCGGCATCACACTGTTCGAACGCTCACACTCGGGCGTCAAGGTGACGCCGGCGGGTGCTCTGCTGGTGGACGACGCGCGCTCGATCATGCGGCAGTCCGAGGACGCGCTGCGCCGCGCCCGACGCGCGGCGGGCGAGGGCGGTGCCGTGCGTCTGGGTGTGTCGATGATGTGCCCGGGGCGCCAAACGCTGTCGATGTGGTCGGGCATTCACGAGCTGGAGCCATCGTTGCGCTTCGAGATCGTGCCGGTGAGCGACCTCTACGACGAACGCGAATCCGTCATGCGCAGCCTTGGTCGCGAGGTGGATGTAGTGCAGTCGAGTTTTTCGACCCCGCGCTGGGGCGACGCCTGCCAAAAGCTCCGCATCGTTAACGTACCGTTTTATATCGACGTGCCGCGCACGAGCCCGCTGGCGCGCAAGAATCGCATTACGGTTGCCGACCTGGAGGGCATGCGTCTGCGCGTGCTCCGCCACGGCAACGACGCTATGGACAGCCTGCGTATCGATCTTTTGGCAGACGGCGGTGTGGACGTGATCGATGTGGATAGCTTTGACTTTGCGCTCTTTAACGAGGCGGAGGAAAAGGGCGACGCGGTGCTCACCTGCGGGGCGTGGTCGGGGGTGCACCCGGCCTTTGTGGGCGTGCCGTTCCTGTGCGGGCGAGAGGTGCCGGTCTTTCTGCACTACCCGCTCGAGCCCACCCTCCAAGTCCAAAAATTCGTCAACGCCATGGCCCAACTCCTCAACTAGCTCATTTGCTACGGGTTTAGCGGTCCTCGCGTTGCGGCCCGGCTGCCTCGGCTGTCTTTACGCGGTTCTTATCGACGTACATGTTCTTGTCGGCCTGGGAAAAGAGCTCGCGCATCGTAGGCGGTTCATCAAAATCACTGGAAAGCGCATAGCCCACCGCATAGCTGATAGGCATGTCGGGGTGAGCCTCGGAATACTCGTTCACGTTCGCACGAACCCGAGCGAGACAGGACTCCACGGCAGCCCGATCGGCATCCCACAGCACCGCGATAAACTCATCGCCGCCGTCGTGGCCCACAAAGCACGTCTCGGACGCCACACTTCCCAGTTGCCGGGCAAAAGAACGGATGTATTCGTCGCCCTTCTCGTGGCCGAAGCTGTTATTGACCGTATGCAGATTGTTAAGGTCGAAGACGCACACCGCAACGGGCGCCTCCGCGGAGACAGGCTGCTCCTGCCCCAAGACCTCCTCGCACTTGTTCTTGTTGGGCAGTCCCGTGGCTTCGTCGAGATAGACTTTGCTCTGCAGTTCGCGATTGAGCGCGGCAGTTCGCACCGCGCGAACAAGTTCGACCGCAAAGGTCGCCACCAAGCCCATGATGTCGATGATCACCAGGCCCTCGAGATAGTTGAGTGCCGACGCCTTCTCCTGAGAGTAGTCCTCTGCGAGTCGCGTAGCATCGTCGCAAATGCCAAAGAACTCCTCGCTCATGGAGATGATCTCGGTGCAAAGCTCATCAAAATAATTTGCAAGCTCGGTCATTTTTGCCTGATACTCATCGTCGTCGAGACGGACGAGGTTGAGGTCGTCACTTCCGTAACGCAAACCGTTGATGTATGAATCCACGGCTTTAAGCAGGTCATCTTGAGGCTGGCCCGCGTCCTCGAGCTTAACGATTCGCTGCGTGGTACCGCGAACCAGACCGGCGTAGTTGACCACGCGCGCCGTGCCCTGGATATCGGAGACGAGCAGCATAACATTGATGAAGAAGAAGATGAGAACTGCCGTGAGCACCATCATGAGCAGGCGCACCGCCTGGCCGGCCTTCTTGGCGACAGAAGTATTCACAAGTTCACTCCCCTAAATGACAAAAGAACAGGTAGCACGCAGTGTGCTGAAATTCATGGGTGGTTAACTCTACCATATGGGCCAGCAGCCTCAAACTGCAGCAGACGCTCGTCCAAATTGGCGTGACGCTTGCCTTGTTGTTCTTGACCTGGCCGCGCTATCGGACATGCTTCTGGTCTTGGATCACCATGGGAAAGCTCATCCCGTTTTGTGCGTCTAGAGTGGGATGCGGCTTCCCAAAGGTGCCGTTAGGGGAAATCACATCCCGGTTTACCCCCTTGAAATGGGATGCCGTTTCCCGGAGGGGGTCCAGCGGGAAACGGCATCCCATTTTGGGCCCGAAAAGTGGGATACGGTTTCCGGCCGGCATGAAAAAGCCTCCGCAGCTCGTGTGGCTGCGGAGGCTTTATTCGTTGCGGCGCATTGTGTTTGGGTCGCTGAGATGAGTCGATTTGCCCCGAAAGAGGAGGGCATTGACCTTAGGGTCATGCCCGACGAATGAGCGGCAAATCGGCCATCTCGGCGAGCCGAACTACTCCAGCTCAAACGCTCCGGTATAGAGCTGGTAGTAATACCCGCGCTTGGCGATCAGCTCGTCGTGGTTGCCGCGCTCGATGATGCGGCCGTGATCCAGACAGATGATCGCGTCGGAGTTGCGCACGGTGGACAGGCGGTGCGCGATGACAAACGTCGTGCGGCCCTCCATGAGCTTGTCCATGCCGGCTTGCACGATGGCCTCGGTGCGGGTATCAATGCTCGACGTGGCCTCGTCCAGGATCATCGCCGGCGGATCGGCGACGGCGGCGCGTGCGATCGAGATCAACTGGCGCTGGCCCTGCGACAGCTGCGCGCCGTTGCCGGTGAGCATGGTGTCGTAGCC
>CAVHBE010000031.1:0-1657 GCA_963634045.1 Methanobrevibacter smithii | reverse complement strand
TGCAGCACAACGCCCAGCGAGCGGCGCAGATCGGCCTTGCGGATCTTGTTGACGTTGATGCCGTCGTAGCGGATCTTGCCGTCGGCGATGTCGTAGAAGCGGTTGATGAGGTTGGTGATGGTCGTCTTACCGGCACCGGTGGCGCCGACAAACGCGACCTTCTGGCCCGGCTTGGCAAACACGGACACGCCGTGCAACACCTCGTGGTCGGGCGTGTAGCCAAAGTCGACGTTGTCCATGACCAGGTCGCCGCGCAGCGGCACGTACTCGATCTCGCCGGTTGCGCGGTGCGGATGTTTCCACGCCCACATGCCGGTGTGGTGGTCGGCCTCCTCGAGCTGCCAGGTGTCGGGGTTCACCTGAGCGTTGACGAGCGTCACATAGCCTTCGTCGGCTTCGGGCTCCTCGTCGATGAGCTCAAAGATACGGTCGGCGCCGGCGAGGCCCATGACCACGGCGTTGATCTGCTGCGAGATCTGGCCGATCTGTCCGCAGAACTGCTTGGTCATGTTGAGGAACGGCACCACGACGGCGATGGACAGTGCCATGCCCGAGATGCTCAGGTTGGGCACGCCCAGCGCCAGGAAAATGCCGCCTGCCAGTGCGACCAGCACGTAGAGCAGGTTTCCCAGGTTCATAAGGATGGGCATGAGGATGTTGGCGTACATGTTGGCCTTCTGCGAGACCTCGAAGAGCTTTTCGTTGCGCTCGTCAAAATCGGCCTCGGCGGCAGACTCGTGGCAGAATGCCTTGACGACCTTCTGGCCGTTCATGACTTCCTCGATATGGCCCTCGACAACGCCGAGCTCGGTCTGCTGCGCAATAAAGAAGCGCGCGGAGTTGGAGCCGAGCAGCTTGGTCATAAAGGTCATAAAGGCGACGCCGGCCACAATGACCAGGCACATCCACACGCTGTAGTACAGCATGATAAAGAACACCGTGACGATGACGATGGTCGTCATAAGCAGGTTGGGCAGCGACTGGCTGATCATCTGGCGCAGCGTGTCGATGTCGTTGGTGTAGTGGCTCATGATGTCGCCGCGCTGGTGCGTGTCGAAGTAGCGAATCGGCAGGTCCTGCATGCGGTTGAACATCTTCTCGCGCAGCTTCTCGAGTGAGCCCTGCGTGACGATGGCCATGGCGCGGTTCCAGAACAGCGAGGACAGGATGCCGACGCCGTAGATGCAGGCGAGGGTGGTCACGAGCTGTGCGATCTTGGGCTGTGCAGCTTCCCAATCGCCCGACTGCCACGATTCGCTAATAATCTGCAGGGCGCTCTGAAGGAAGGTCGCGCCGATGGAGTTGATGATGGCGCAGAGCACCACGCCGACGACGACGAGGGGCAAAAGCACGGGGTAGAAGCCAAAGAGCGTCTTGATGAGGCGCGACATGGTGCCACCCTTGCGGTTGAGCGCGCGCTCGGCGGTCGTTGCCTTACTCATGTGCCTCGCCTCCTTCCTGGGTCTGAGCTTGTGTTGTGGATGCCTCGGTGTCGGCTTCGACGGCCTCTTCGCCCTCGGCAGACATCTTGTTCTGCGAGGTGAAGGTCTCGCGGTAGATCTCGCTCGTCTTGAGCAGCTCGTCGTGGTTACCGATCTGCGCGATACGGCCGCCCTCCATGACGATGATGCGGTCTGCGTCCTGCACGGAGCTAATG
>CAVHBE010000030.1:3801-4642 GCA_963634045.1 Methanobrevibacter smithii | reverse complement strand
CCGTAGACGGTCGAGGAGCTCGAGAAGATGATGGACTTGCAGCCATGGCTGCGCATGACGTCGATGAGCACCAGGGTGTTCTCGATGTTGTTGTGGTAGTACTCGACGGGCTTGCTCACCGACTCGCCGACGGCCTTAAAACCGGCGAAGTGGATGACGCGGTCGATCTGATGGGTATCGAAGATCTTGTTCATTGCATCGCGGTCGAGCACGTTGGCCTCGTAGAAGGTGAGGTTCTTGGCGGCCTCGTCGCCCACGATGGTCTTGACGCGGTCGACGGCGACGGCGCTGGAGTTGGAGAGATCATCGACGATGACGACCTGGTAGCCACCCTCGAGCAGCTGAACGACGGTGTGCGAGCCGATAAAGCCGGCGCCACCGGTAACGAGGACGCAGGTGTCTTTGGGGTCGAGTGCTTTGGACATGTAGTCTCCTATCGAATCAGGAACACTTCTTCAGGGGAGTATAGCGCAGGCAGGGACGCCCAAATCGTGCGCTGTAGGAAAAGCAGAGGATTGTGCTAACGTACTCATAGAAGAGCTTGCGTACGCATAACCTGATCTTTGACATTTGCTTACGAGCCGCCGACCTTGTAGTTTCCTGCCGTTCGTGGAAATCGTTGGGACGCGCCATATGTACGCTAATATGTATGAGTTGAGCGACATATAAATAAGCATGTAACGGAGTACATATGTCACCAAACAGCGATTCCATCCTTTCCCAGGAGCTCTCGCGCCGCACTGCCCTCAAGGCCCTGTTCGGCGCCGCTTCTGCGGCAGTTCTTTTTGGCCTGCCCACTCGCGCCCATGCGGCGGAGGCTTCCAAAGAAACCACCGATAAA
>CAVHBE010000030.1:1663-3791 GCA_963634045.1 Methanobrevibacter smithii | reverse complement strand
AAACTGAATGCCGCCCAGGCCCAGCTCGACGAGGTTCAGGCCCAGCTCGACAGCATCGCAAATGAGTATGCGGCGCTGGCCAACAAGAATGCCCAGACCCTCAACGACATCGAGAATGTCCAGGGCAAGATTGACGACACGCAGGCCCAGATCGATGAAAAGAAGGCCGAGCTCAAGAAGAAGCGCAACGACCTTTCCGATCGCGTGGCCGCCAGCTACAAGTCCGGCGGCACGAACATCCTGTCGCTGCTGCTGGCCTCTGGCTCGTTTGAGGAACTCGTCGCCAACGCGCATTACGTTGAGAAGATCAACAAGAGCGACCGCGACGCCATCGAGGACATTCAGACCATCCAGGAAGAGCTCGATGCGCAAAAGACCGAGCTCGAGTCGCAGAAGGCCGACTTAGAGAAGCTCAAGGACCAGCAGACTGCCCAGATGCAGGACATGCAGGCCAAGCAGCAAGAAGTCCAGACCGTGCTGAACGGTCTTTCCGACGACGTCAAGGAGCTCATGGCTCAGCGCGATTCCGAGATCCTCGCTGCCGCCCAGGCTGAGGAGGCCGCTAGGAAGGCTGCCGCTGCCGCGGCTGCCGCGAACAAGAACAATTCCTACTCGGGTGGTGGATCGTACGCGCCCGGAACTCCGCAGCAGAATGCCGGCTCGGGCAAGCAGCAGGCTGTCGTCAACGCGTGCTACTCCACGCCTTCGCCGGGTCAGAACTGGTGCGCGGCGTGGGTCACCAATGTCTTCCGTAACGCCGGCGTTGGCTACTTTGGAGGCAATGCGTGCGACATGTTTAACGCCTGGTGCTATAGCTCCGACCGCTCGGCGCTGCAGGTGGGCATGATCGTGGCCGATTCCTCGCACAGCGGCACGGGTGCTCCGGGCCTTATCTACGGTCATGTGGGTATCTACGTTGGCGGCGGCATCGTTATGAGCAACGAGGGTGCCATTACATCGAAGTCGCTCGATTCGTTCATTAGCTTTTATGGTACTGGCTCTGGCGTGCGTTGGGGCTGGCTTGGCGGTATTGCGCTGTCGTAACGGTGGTTTGAAGTAAGTTGGTCCGTGGCTGCCCGAAAGGCATTAGGTTGCCTGCTCGGACAGTCCTGCTCGCACGGAGAGCACATTAAGTGCTCTCCGGCTCGTGCGGAACTCGCGATCAACCTAATGCCTTTCGGGCAGCCACGGACCTCTCGGGTCCAATACGTCACACGCCGGACTGGGTTATCTGAATAAATATGGCGAAGGCCCCTTTCGGGGCCTTCTTTTTTATAAAAATTCGCCGACTCGGTGGACTTCGGGTTCTAGGTCTACGTTGAATTGGTCTTTGACGGTTGCCTGGATGTGGCGGATGAGTTCGTCGACGTCGGCGGCGGTGGCGTGGTCGGCGTTGACGATAAAGCCGCAATGCTTCTCACTCACCTGTGCGCCGCCCACGGCGTGTCCGCGCAGGCCTGCGTCCATGATGAGCTTCCCGGCAAAGTAGCCTTCGGGGCGTTTAAAGGTTGAGCCTGCGCTTGGCATGTCGAGCGGTTGTTTGTCCTCGCGGCGCTGGCGATAGTCGTCCATATCGGCCTTAATCATTGCGGCGTTGCCTGGGGCCAGGTTAAAGGTTGCGGTGAGCACGATGAACCCATCGTCGGCGATGCGGCTTTTGCGATAGCCCAAGTTGAGCTCATCGACATCGAACTCAATGATGTTGCCGCTGCCGCGCGTGCCGTCGTCAAGGGCGCGGGCAGGTTTGTAGACGCGTACGGACTCCAACACATCGGCCATGCAGGCACCGTAGGCGCCGGCGTTCATGTAGCAGGCTCCGCCGACCGATCCGGGGATACCCGAGATAGGCTCCATGCCGGTGAGACCGGCCTCGGCCGCCGCGGCCGCAACATCCGAGAGCAGCGCACCGGCTGCTGCCGTAACGTGCGTGCCATCGACGGTGATGTCGGAGAGGCCCTCGCCCAACGCCACGACGACGCCGCGGATGCCCTTGTCACCGACGAGCAAGTCGGAGCCGTTGCCCACGATGGTGAGGGGCAGGTCGCAGCGATAGCAGGTATCGAGCGTGGCGACGAGGCCCTGCTCGGTATCGGGCGTGACAAAGACGTCGGCCGGGCCGCCGATCTTG
>CAVHBE010000030.1:0-1653 GCA_963634045.1 Methanobrevibacter smithii | reverse complement strand
CATGAGTACGTTGTCCTCGCCGGCAACGCCAGCGAGCGCGCACAGCAGGTCCTCGTTAAAAAAGTCGTTTTCGTGCATGCGAATATCCGCCTTTTGGTGGTTGTTGTCATCAATCGATTGCAATATACCCCACCTGGACGGATTTGGTGCGCTGACGGCGATAAAACAGCCGTCCACCGGATTGGTAAAGTGTTTATCACCGAGGTAGAGGGGCAGTCGCTATACTTTCAAGAGATTGCGCGTAAACCCGGAAGGAGCGAGATGGCCAACAAAGTCACCCTCAAGCAGATCGCCCAGGAGGTGGGGCTTTCCCCTTCGTCGGTCTCGCTTGTTCTCAATAATCGGCCCTGTCGCATCTCGGAAGAAAACCGCAAGCGCATCAAGGAGGTCGCGGCGCGCAACCACTATGTTCCTAACCAGATCGCGCGCAGCCTGGTCATGCGCGAGTCGCGCACACTGGGCCTTATCGTTCCCAATATCGAGAGCCGCTTTTTTGCCTCGCTTGCCGGCAGCTTGGAAAAGCGCTGCCGCGAGGACGGTTACGCGCTCTTTATTACCAGCTCGGGTGGAAGCGCCGATGACGATTTGGAACTGCTGCGCCAGCTGGTGACGCGCGGCGTCGATGGTGTCTTCCTGGTGGTAGGCGACGAGTTCTCGGATGACCGTGCCCTGCGCGAAGAGGTCAGCCATCTGTCTATCCCTGCCGTGATGGTCGACCGTGCCATTGAGGGGCTCGAGTGCGACAAGGTGATGTTCGACCACGAGATGGGCGGCTACATGGCCACGCGGTATCTGATTGAGCAGGGTCATCGCCGCATCGCCTGTCTGGTTAACGCGCGTCGCTCCAATACGGGCCGCAAGCGACTTGCTGGCTATGAGCGCGCGCTGCGCGAGGTGGGACTGCCCATCGACGCGCGCCTGGAGTTTGAGAGCGAATATTACATCCCGAGCGCCTACGAGGCCTCGGAGGCCGTGCTTGCAACCGATGCCACCGCCGTGTTTGCAAGCTCGGATAACATTGCCCTCGGTCTGCTCAAGCGCTTGCACGAGATGGGGAAGAGCATCCCAGGCGATATCTCGGTCGTAAGCTATGACAACTCGGCGGCCGACGTTCTCTTTGAGCCGGCGCTGACTGCGATTGAGCAGGATCCCGGTGTCCTTGCGGAGCATGCTTTTGCCTGCATGTCCAAACGTCTTGCCGGTAGGGGCGGTAAGCGTGCCGAAGAGGTCGTTCTGGAACCGGCGCTTATCGTGAAGGGCAGTGTGCTTGATCTTACCGAATATAGCTAAGCGCACTTGTTTGTTTGCATAGATTGCATGCGGAGTGTCCGCTATTTGCCGGCGGGGCCGGGGAGGCATACTTTGTTTTGAGAAGTTCGCGGAGCCCACTTCCAAAACCAAGCACCCCACCCCGGCCCTCGTCCGTGAACTCTTCCGCTGGGCGAGCCATAGACGCCGCGCACCGATAGGGCAAGGCGGCGGCTTGAAATTGGTGCTATATTCAGCTTGAGTTGTTTAATACTAGTACGGGAGGCTGATATGGGGCTGTTCAAGAAGAAAAACCCGCAGGATGCCTTTGATCCCGATGTGTTTACCATCACGGATACGATTTTGGACCCGCCGCGGTTTACGTTTTTGCCGGCTATCTACCAG
>CAVHBE010000029.1:4002-12226 GCA_963634045.1 Methanobrevibacter smithii | reverse complement strand
GCGGTGAGGGTGCCGAACTCATCGAGGGCGTACACCACGGCAAAAATGCCCAGCGCTACCAGGATGCGGTTGCGCTTATGCTCGAGTGACTCTTTCTTCTTGCGCTTCTTCTTTTTCTTCTTGGGGTCGGCGGTGGCCATGACTCGTATCCTCCCATTTGAATGTATGAACACTCGCTCATATAATTTCGCGAGCAAAGGCCGCGGCAATCACGGCCTTGCAGGTTGGCGTAAACCTGGGCTAGAGAATGATCTCGCAGTCCGGCTCGGCGTCGGCCGTAAACTCTACAACGCGGTTGAGCACCTCGTCGAACTCAGCATCATCAGCCTCAAGCGTCAGCTTCTGGGTCATAAAGTTTACGGACACGGATTTGACGCCCTCGAGCTTGGCCAGCTCGTCCTGAAGCTCACGCGCGCAGTTGGCGCAGTCGATCTCGTCGAGTTTAAACTGCTTTTTCATGGTGGGTTCCTTTCTCTGTATTTGCGGCTTGGGTTCAGGCCGCGCTGGTAGCGTGGTTGGTCGCTATTCGCAGATGTGGCTCATGCCTTGGTTGAGCATGGTGTAGACGTGGTCGTCGGCGAGCGAGTAGAGGATATTGCGCCCGTCGCGCCGGAATTTAACCAGGTGCGACTGCTTGAGTGTGCGCAGCTGGTGCGACACCGCGGACTGCGAGGTTTCGGTCGCTTCGGCGATGTCTGCCACGCAGAGCTCGCGGCCCATGAGGGCATAGAGGATCTTGATGCGCGTGGTGTCGCTGAAGACCTTGAACAGGTCGGCGAGGTCGTAGAGAAGCTCCTCGTCGGGAAGGTCCTCGGGCGAGCAGGTGGTCGGGATCGCGGGTTCGGTGGCCTCGATGTCGAGTTTCGTTTCATCAACGCGGATGCTCATTGCAATATCCTTTCATATGAACATGCGCTCATATAATTTACTTTCGATTATATGAGTGCATGTTCATATGTCAATGACGTTCAGGTAATTCGTTGTACAAAATGATGGGGAATAGTGGACGAGATCCCGGACTGAGCGTTTTTTGATAGTCGATGCCAAGGTGGGTACCCTCGTGCCGTGCAAAAAATGGAGTATTCTGCAACTATAGGGGGTCCGCTAATTTATTGCAGGTCATATAATGCAGTTCAAGAGTTATCTTAGGGTGTTAATCCGATGAGTTTTTCCTCAAATGTTGCCTAACGCTCTCACGCAAGAGTGATTTCGCTTCACATTTGGATCCACTCGAGGGTGATAGACACCCGACCCTGCTGAATACTCGCAATTTTGCACGTCGCTAGGGTACCCACCTTGTTAGCCGGCCTAGTCTCCGGCCCCGAAGACCCTGCCCTCGGGCGCGAGGCTGCTTGTTTGGGCAAATGATGGGCTGTCGGATTCGACAGTCTGCATGTCATCGATTGCCGGAACTTCATTAATTGTCGGGTCATCCAGCGTGATGCCTTCGAGCGTTGCTTTTTCGAGGTCGATTCGTTGACGCTCTTCGGAATCCTGGCGAAGCTGCTTCTGAATTCGCTTTTTCTCTTCTATAAACCTTCTGAGCACAAACTGTCTCAGGTCCTCTTGCATGATTTGAAAGTCTTTTGGCAGACGCGAGGGGCGTACGCCCTCTTTCCGCTGGATTGCTTCCATGACC
The DNA here is from genome assembly GCA_963634045.1 of Methanobrevibacter smithii. Lineage (GTDB taxonomy): Bacteria > Actinomycetota > Coriobacteriia > Coriobacteriales > Coriobacteriaceae > Collinsella. The sequence continues at coordinate 10,587 of CAVHBE010000029.1, read as the reverse complement.
CTAACAAAAGAGCTGGCATGCATAAAGGAATAACGGCTGACGGTGATGATTCCGTACCCCATGGACGCAAGTGCATTCTTGCGCTCCTCATCGATGGCGCGGTCTTCTTCCGCGTCATGATAAAAACCGTTGTATTCAATGTCTGTGCGAGATTTCTTTAGATACGCATCCATAAAGAACTTTTTGCGTCTCGTGAGATTCTTTGCGGCAGTGGTGACCTGCACCTCGTAATCGGTCTCAATTCCCTTAATACCAAGCCCTCCTTCGCTTTTGGGCAGCGTTAGCATCATGACAAATGCCGTTTCCATGGGAGACCGGCATCCGTCGCGCACACATTGGATCGCCTTTCGGGCAAGGGCCAGACCGTCGCATCTGGTAATGGAATTAAAGAACTGCTTTAACCTCTCGGTCGAGGTGAGCGCGAAACGCTCGGTATAGGAGGTGGAAGAGTCGGTTCCAAGGGAGTAAGCGCTGCACAATTCAAAGTAGTACTCCACCAGTTCGCGAAAAGGGAGATAGGTGGCGGCCTGAAGTGCGCAAAGCTCAACGCTAACAATGAAGATGCTATCTTTGAGCTCTATAAAGCGTGAGTTCGAGAATCGTTTTGACGAAACGTGGCATTGACAGTTCATTGCATAGCGCGCATTCCTGCGATCAAACACCATCACCTCGAGGGAATCATTTGCGTCGAGGGAAACATCATGTTTGGTGAGCCATTCTGCGGCTGCGTCAAGGAGCGTTCCGGTGGGACATGATCCGTAAATCGCGGCAGGGTTACAGGACTCGATGCCTTTCGCAGACACCGAATGCGCGGCCTGGTAGACCGCTTTTGCAGTGGTATGTGACAATACGATACTCATGATATATATCGTGTCAGCTAATGCCGTGTTGACGGCGCTGAGTGGAAAAGCCGTTTTAGAGGTCTAACCAAATGCTGTCCAAAAGCTTGACGCAATTATGAGTTGGTATGCCCTAAATAAAAGTTTTCGCAGCTTAGCTATAGCATATAAATACTCAATTGCCGCACATTTGATAGTGATGCATCACCATCCGACAACGAATTACGTGTCGGGAATTGGCCGAAATCGTTCGCAATGAGTGTTCAGAATTTGTGATGGCAAATCTATCTGTGGAACGTAGGGCGGCCCCGCTGCGGGGTTTCCCGCTGCGAGGCCGCCCGTGATCTACGCCGGAGTTTGTCGTAGACGTTTCTACTTGGCAAACAGGTTCTTGAGGTTGAACTCGGCCTGCACCGTGCGGAGCATGAGGTCGGTGTCGTCCAGGCCCAGATGCTGCTCGTTGGCGTCGGCGGCGAGGGTTCCACGGCGGCGCGCCCAGTTTTCGAGCGCGGCGGGGGCGGACTCGCGGGGGAGCGAGCGGACGTCGGCATCCAGGCTGCGGCAGATCTGGCGCGAGTCGATGACGATAATCTTGCCGGCACGACGCGCCTCGGCGTAACCGTCCAGGTGAATCTTGAACCAGCTGTCCTCGAACGCGGCGTTATGCGCCATGTACGGGTACTTCTTCATAAGCTTGAGCAGCTGCTTCTGCAATTCCTTGTTCTCGCGGAACGGCTTTTTGCCGTCGATGTCGTCCCAGGTGATGTGGTGGATATTCGACAACGGCACGTCCTCGCCGCGGTAGATATCGGGCAGGCCGCAGTAGTGTGCCTCGGCGTCATGCGGCACGGCGTCGCTGGTGAGGTCCATGATTTCCCAGCCCACGTTGATGATATAGCCGCGCTCGGGTGCACGGCCGGTGGTCTCAATGTCGATACCGAGCACCGTGCCCTGAATAGGCTTGCGGGCGTACGCCACGCCGAGCGCGTCGCGGTCGCCGCGGATTTCGCGCATGACGGACGCGGCGGTGCGCTTTTGCATCTTGCCGATGGCGGCGCAGGTGTCGGCATCGGACAGGCCGCGCGAAAGCGTCGCAGGCGTCACGTTGCGCAGGCGTGCCTCGCCAATCTGGTCGCACAGGTCGCGGTTGCGGTCAGCCAGGTCGCGCACGGTGGCAAAGTCGAAGCTGGGGTCGCCCTCGGCGGTAAAGTACTCGGTCTCGAGCACCTTGAGGGCCTCTTCGCCCTTCTGGCGCTCGGACTCCATGGCGCCGTGATCGCCATAGATAAACATGGGAATAAACGGCTGGCGCTCGTATTCGAGTGCTTGTGAAACGTTCATATAACTTCTCCTTGGATGGGCCGCGTCGTGCGGCTCAGGGTCATTAAGATGTGGCGAGATGATAGTTTACCATGGGCAACTATTGGCACCACGCCTAGGTCAACTACAATACCCTAGTTGACCGCTAGGACTTTTACAATGCTGCCGAAAGACACGAAAGGTTCCATCCTTCATGGATTTGCTGATTGATATTTTGCTCGACGCTGGCAAGGACACGCTGTCGCTGGTGCCGTTTTTGTTGGTGACGTATCTGGCCCTCGAGACCCTGGAGCACGTTGCGGGCGACAGCGTTAACGGCGCCATCAAGCGCGCCGGTGCCGCGGGCCCCGTGGTTGGCTCGTTGCTGGGCATGGTGCCGCAGTGCGGCTTTTCGGCAATGGCGGCCACGCTGTATGCCGGTCGTGTCGTGACATTGGGTACGTTGGTGGCGGTGTTCCTTTCGACCTCCGATGAGATGCTGCCGCTGTTGCTCGCCGAGCAGGTGCCCGTGCAGACCATGGCGATGCTTTTGGCTTCGAAGGCACTGATCGCGCTGGTCACGGGCTTTATCGTGGACGCCGCCATTCGCGGCCTGCGTCGTAACGCTCGCGCACATGCGGCGATTCGCCGCACCGTGCTGGGGACCGCTGCTAATCCGGCTCATGTGAACTGCGCGCACGACGACCACACTGGCGGTGACATCATCGACGAGGTGGCCGAGGCGGGCGTGAGCGCTGATCACATCCATGAGCTGTGCGAGCGCGACCATTGCGGTTGCGATGAAGACGAGGACGAGCACGAACACGGACATGGCCACGATCACGGTCATGAGGACGAGCATGAACACCATGATGGCCACGGTCACTCCCACTCTCACGAGGGCGCGCCCCCCCTGTCGATTATTCGCAGCGCCATCTCGCACACCGTGCAGGTATCGGTATTCATTTTTCTGGTGACGCTGATTCTGGTCGCCGTGCTCGAGACCTTCGGCGAGTCCGCGATCGAGCAGTTCCTGCGTGGCAACGAGACGCTCGCCGTCCTGGGTTCGGCGCTTGTCGGCCTGATTCCCAACTGCTCGGCCAGCGTCGTCATCACACAACTGTACCTGGAAGGCGCGCTGCAGCTGGCCCCGATGCTCGCCGGCACGCTCATCTCTGCTGGTGTGGGCTACCTGGTGCTGTTCCGCACCAACCGCAGCGCCCGCGAAAACGTCCTGTTCCTGATCATGATGTACGTCATCGGTGCCGGCTGGGGCCTCATCCTATCCGCCGTTGGCCTTTAAGTAGATTATTGGGACATGTCTTACGATCTACCCCTGTGACCAGGGCATTCCCCGCTGCCAAAACAAAAAGGTAGATTTTTAGGCATGTCCCAAAAATCTACCTTGGTTAGCGCAGCAGTTCGGTGAGGTTGCGCTTAAAGCGAGCGCGGTCTTCGCTGGTAAATGCCGCCGGTCCGCGAGTGCGTCCGCCGGCGCGGCGCACCTTCTTTTCCTCGTGGCGAATAAACAGTTGCATGTCGATGGTCGCCTTGTCGTAGACGCGCCCGCGCACACCGATTGCGGCGGCATCGCGGCCGAGCACCATGCTCGCCAAGCCAATGTCCTGCGTCACGACTACGTCGCCCGCCTGCAGGCGTTCGACAATGGCAAAGTCGGCGCTGTCGGCGCCCACGCTCACATCGAGCGTCGTGACCCAAAAGCCGCGTCGCGCATGCTCGGCATCGCGCGGGTCGTCGCGGCGAATGTGCCGTTCCAAGTTTTGCGTGCTGTTGCCGGCGATAACAACGGCGACGCCCGCCCGCCGCGCGCAGTCAATCGACTCGCGCGTGACCGGGCAGGCGTCGGCATCAATAAAGAGCGTTCGCGGCATCTAGTGCACCAGTTTGCCAAATTGAATAGCGCGAACAATCAGCGTTACGCCAAACACCAGCAGCGCGGCGCCGCTAAAGATGACGAGCATCTTGGCCGACCACAGCGGATAAATAAACACGAACATGCCGGCGATGATGGAGAGTGCGCCGCTCAGGATGGCGAGGGCACGGTTGGACGAAAGCTCGGACTCCAGAATGGACATGACACCTTCGACAATCCAGCCAAAGCCGGCCACGATAACCACCATCGTGGTGAGCGTCGCGGTCGAGAAGGCCTGGTTGCGCAGGATTATGACGCCGCCCAGGATAATGAGTAGGTTGGAGATGATGCTCGTCGCGCGCCAGCCGGTGGGCAGCAGCGGCTCAAAAATGGCAGTGAACAGCCTGATGGCAGCGGTGATTACAAAGTAGAAGCCCAAGACGGTCGTTAGGAAGACGAGGGACTTGGCGGGCGCAAACAGCAGCGCGATACCAGCAATGAGCGCTAAGACGCCCGTGATGGCGTAGATCCAGCGTACGGCCTTGACGGCTTTGCCCGCCATGCTTTTCTCGTCAAATCCAAACTGGCTCGATTTTTGGTCATCGTTCTTAAAGATGCCCATAATGTCTCCTTTTCGTGTGGTGCACGTCGCGTTCATTGCTCTCCGTGCGGCGTACGCCAAAAGTGCTGCAACAAGTATCGCCCAAGGGCGCCGATGCATGGGGCGGGAAGGACGAATTGCCGCCCCACATTCCCGAATTGTTACTTTTATTCCCGCCCCAGTGAGGATTAATCAACAATTGTAGAACATTACGCCGCTGTATGTAATTGCCTAGGTTTTAGGTTAGATTCTCCTAAGAACAATTGCCCGAAATTGGGGGTCCCTATGAACGAAGCAGTTCCCGAGGCACCGTCGAGTGTCGAATCGATGGCAAAGCAAGGTTGCGAAAAGCTCGGTCTGGAAGCGTTTGATGCGCTGGTCCGTCGTGCCCGTACCTGCCGCCGTTTTGACGAGTCCATGCGCGTGCCGCGCGAGTTTTTGCTCGAGCTGGCGGAACTTGCGCACCTGGCTCCCTGTGGTGCCAATGCTCAGCGTCTTCGTTTTCATGTGGTGAGCGGTGCCGAGGACTGCGCGCGCGTGTTTGACGAGCTTGCATGGGCCGGCGCGCTTAAGGATTGGCCGGGTCCTGCCGAGGGCGAGCGCCCGACCGGCTACATCGCGATTCTGGCCGAGCGCGCCGTTCCGGGCAAGCCTGCCGCTCCCATTACCGAGGTCGACACGGGCATTGCCGCGCAGACGATGATGCTCGCCGCCCGCAGCGCCACGCCCGAGGTGGCAGCCTGCATGTTCAAGGCCTTTACGCCCCACGCGATCGATGCCATGGGGCTCGATAACGACAAATATGAGCTCAAGCTGATCATGGCGTTTGGCGTTCCGGCCGAGACACAGGTGATCGATGCGATCGATTCCAACCCCGACGGCTCCATCAATTATTGGCGCGACGAGGCGCGGGTGCACCACGTACCCAAGCGTCCGCTTGCCGACGTGCTGCTGTAGTTGTGCGTCGTTGCGGCGCAATCCGGCGGCAAAATCACCACAAAGACTCCTGTCCCCTTTGTGGTGGTACGAGGGGAGGGTGTGTGGCAGATTTGTATTTGGTGCGGCATGGGCAGACTGAGCTCAATGTGCAGAGCATTTTGCAGGGCTGGCACGATTCGCCGCTTACGGCGCGCGGGCGCGAGCAGGCGCTGACGGCGCGTACGGCGTTTGCGGCGCGTGGCGTGGCCTTTGATCATGTGTATTCCTCGCCGTTGGGCCGGGCGCGGCATACGGCCGAGCTTATCGTTGGCGAGGGTCGTTCCATTGAGCTGGTCGATGACCTGCGTGAGTGGCATTTTGGCTCGCTGGAGGGCACATCAAATCGCGAGATGCCGCCGCAGCCCTGGGGCGATTATCCGGTTGCCTTTGGTGGCGAGTCGGAAAGTGAGCTTCGCACACGTATGGTCGCGGCGCTGTCCCGCATCATGGCCAGGCCGCAGCACGACTGCGTGCTGGCGGTTTCCCACGGCTCAGCCTGCCAGGAGTTTCTTGAGTATGTGACTGGCGGGGGAGAGCTACCCGACAACGGTGCCGTGCTTCATTTTGGCTATTGCGACGGGGCGTTTTCGCTCTCGGGTTGGTAACGAACGAAAGGACCCCTATGAATAAAGATCTGTATCTGGTACGTCATGGACAGACGATATTCAACCTTAAGCGTATCATTCAGGGGTGGAGTGACTCGCCGCTTACGCAGTTGGGTTGCGATCAGGCGGCGCGCGCCGGCATGTTTTTACGTGCGCGCGGCATTGAGCCCGATCATGCCTACACCTCCACGCTTCATCGCACCGAGCAGACTATCGCCAACTTGTGGCCGGGCATGACGTACGAGCGCCTGGATGGCCTGCGCGAGTGGTTCTTTGGCGAATTTGAGGCCGAGCGCGTGATGCTTATGCCCGAGCGCCCGTGGCGCGATTTCTATCGTCAGTTTGGCGGCGAGGGCCAGATGCAGGTGCGCACGCGCATGGTGGCGACGT
>CAVHBE010000029.1:788-3992 GCA_963634045.1 Methanobrevibacter smithii | reverse complement strand
ATCTTATGCGACGCCCGGACCACGAGTGCGTGCTCGCGGTGAGCCACGGATCGGCCATCAAGGAGTTTATGGATCACGTGAAGGGCGCGGCGGCAGACGAGCGCGACCGTGTGCCGGGCAACTGCTCGGTGCTGCACTTTGCGTTTGACGACGAATCCGACACGTTTGAGCTGATTGAGATTTTTACGCAGGAGGATTACGCATGCGAGCTGGGCCTTGAACCGCTTGTGGCTACTGCAGGTCCGCAGCGCGGATAACGCGAGCGTGGCGGCTCGGGTCGCCGGCATAACTTCTCGACGCAAAAGGGGCGGAGATGCATGTACCTGCTGCATCTCCGCCCCCTGTTTGTTGAGCTGCCGATTTTTGTGCTGCGCGGTCTGGTCTTGCTAGAACCGCGCGACTTGGTGCGTGAGCAGACCCGTCGGAACCTGCGGCGCGCCGCCGCTGACCTGCGCGGCGGGGAAGAGCACAGCTACGGTAAAGTTGAACGGCTCTTTGCCCGTGTAGGTGCCGGCGGCACGGGCATCGTCGGCCAGGAGCTGTGATGCCCCGACCAGCGCGGCAGCGTAGGCGGGGTCGTCGGCCAGTGCCGGCTCCGGCGCCTGGTCGAGCATGGCACGGATGGCGCCGACGGCGTCCTCGCGCTTGACCTCCCACACGCGGTGCGTAATGCCGGCGGGGTCGGTGACGGCATAGAGTGAAGCGCCCTCTTTTGCGGCGCCGAGGATGATATCCATGACGGGCGAGGCTTCGTAGGCAAGTGTTACGGGACGGGGCTGCACCTTGAGCTCGGTGATCGCGCGCGCGGCGGCGAGTGCGTCGACGCTCTCGGCGGCAGCCTCGTCGCTACCCGTCAGCACGTTAACCGGGCAGATCGCCACGACACCCGTCACACGTCCCGGCTCGCCCGAGCATTCGTACACGTAATACGCCGCACCCGGGTCCTTGAGCATCAGACCATCGGCAATGGCTCTGCGCAAAGCATCGTTGCCGCTCAGGACGCTGCCCATTGCAGGCAGCGCCTCGAGCACGCGGTCCTGAGCCGGGCGGATGCAGGGAAACGGAAGTGCTTTCATGGGCGGTCCTAACGCACGATTCGGTTTGTTCGCGGCTTATTATGCCCCAACTTGGCAGCTCTCGTCCCAGAGCACGTTATCGGCGAGCGCGATTAGCACCTGCTGACAACGAACGATATCGGCGTGGGGCACATATTCGTTGGGCTTGTGCGCGAGCGCGAGCGACCCGGGACCGTAGCTCATGCAATTGCGGTTACCTGTCTTGCCGGCAATGACGGCGGTGTCGGTGTAGCCGGTAAAGAAGCCGACGGTCGTGTCCGCGTCCGTCACGTCATCGGCGGCACGCTTGAGCGCTGCTAGAAGGGGAGAGTTCGGGCCGCGCTCGGTGGCGGGGCGGTCGCCCGTCACGGTGTAGCTGCCATGGCAACCGGGAACGGCGGCTTCGGCGACGGCGATGGCCTGCTCTACCATGCGCGTCGCGGCGGCCGTATCGGTCGGCGGGGTCAGGCGCATGTCGACCCAGACTTTGGCGCGGTCGGGTACGACGTAGGGGCGGTAGCCACCTTCGATCTGCCCAAACGTGATGGTCGAAGGCCCCAGCTCATCGTGCGCGGGCAGCGCCACAAACGCGCGACGGAGCGAACACACGACCTCGGCCATGGCGGCGACGGCATCCGCGCCCTTCCACGGCTGGCTCGCATGCGCTGTCACGCCAGCCATTTCAATCTCGAACCACGTACGCCCCTTGTGCGCCACCTGGATCTGTCCGTCAGTGGGCTCGGTGTCCAGCACCCATTCACGCGAGCCGACCCAGCCAGCATCGATCGCGGTCTCTGAGCCGCGCATAAAGTCTTCCTCGTCGACTGAGCAGATGAGCGAAAAGCCGTGTCGGGGCAGCTCGCCCTCTGCCGCTACGCGCTCGAGCGTATGGACCAGAGCGGCAATGGCGCAGGCCAGGCCACCCTTCATATCGCAGGCACCGCGGCCGTAGAGCTTGCCGTCGCGCACGACCGCCCCGAGCGGCGGCGTGTTTGCGTCCCAGCCATCGCCCAAGGTAACGGTATCCATGTGGCAGATATAGACCAGCCGCGCCTCGTCGCCCAGTCCCGGCACGGTGACCATAAGGTTGCGGCGCCCGGGGAGTACTTCGAGCTCTGCAATCTGCACGGCATCGAGTACCGGATGGCTCAGCTGCGCCAACCGTTCCTCAATCAACGCTTTGATATAGCGTTCAATCTCGCCCTCGTACGCACCTGGGTCGGAACTGTCGATCAGCACGAGCCCTTGCGTAAGCCGCCAAGCAAAATCTGTATCAACCATAGGCACCTCACAGATAGTTAGGTCAACATACAGATTGTATGCCAAGAAGCGGCTCAGTGCATTTAAGGGAGTGCTCACAAAAACGGGGGCGCCTCTCGTGCGAAAGGCGCCCCCGCGGGCATTCAATGTCAGTGACGGGCAGGCCACATGGGGAACTGCCCGTCAGATCAGCCGGCGCTATTTGATCACGCGCACGCGATACATCGACGGAATCTGCTTGAGCGCCTCGATGGTGCTGCTGTCCAGGTGCTCGTCGGTGTCGAACATGGTGTAGGCGTTCTCGCCAGCGGACTCGTTGGTCATACGCTGCACGTTGGCGTTGTCCTTGGCGAGAATGGCCGTGATCTGGCCGATCATGTTGGGCACGTTGGCGTGCAGGCAGGCGATGCGGCTTGCGGCGCGCGCCTTGCCCATGCTGCAGGCGGGGTAGTTGACGCTGTGCGCGATGTTGCCGTTCTCCAGGTAATCCTTGAGCTCGCTGATGGCCATGTCGGCGCAGTTGGCCTCGGCCTCGCCGGTGCCGGCGCCCGAGTGCGTGGTGATAAACGTATTGGGCATCTTGACCGTCTTGGGCGTGGCGAAGTCGCAGCTAAACCAGCTGAGCTTGCCCTCGCGCAGGGCAGCGTCGACGGCGTCCTCGTCAATGATGGTTTCGCGCGCGTAGTTGATGAGCACGGCGTCCGGTGCCAGCAGGTTAATCTGCTCGGTGCTGATCATGCCGATGGTGTCGGCCTTGCTGGGCACGTGCACCGTGAGGTAATCACAGCCGCGGCAGAGATCTTCGAGCGTGCCCACGCGCTGCACCTCGCGGCTCAGCACCCACGCGTGCTCGACGGAAATGAACGGGTCGTAGCCGTAAACGTCCATG
>CAVHBE010000029.1:0-778 GCA_963634045.1 Methanobrevibacter smithii | reverse complement strand
ACGCAGGCGTTGGCGACCTTGGAGCCCACGTTGCCCAGGCCGATGACGCCGATGCGCTTGCCCTTGAGCTCGCGGCCCACAAAGGCCTTCTTGGCCTTCTCGGCATCGACCTGAATCTCGGGATCGTCGGCGTTGTCGCGCACCCAGTTCATCGACTGCACCACGCCGCGGCTCGAGAGCACCAGCATGCCCAGGACGAGCTCCTTGACGGCGTTGCTGTTGGCGCCGGGGGAGTTAAAGACGACGACGCCCTTCTTGGCGTACTCCTCGACGGGGATGTTGTTGACGCCCGCGCCGCAGCGGGCGATGGCGCGGATGCCCTCGGGCAGCTCGTAGCCGTGCAGGTCAGTCGAGCGCATCAGGATGGCGTCGGCCTCTTCGGCGGTGCTCACAAATTCGTAGCCCTTGCCAAACTCGACTTTGCCGTCTTTGGTAATGTCGTCGATGGTCTTAATCTTGCGCATGAAAAACTCCTTAGCAGGTTTGGTTTAAACAGGTGGTTTGAAGTGGCTGGTCGGCCCGCGCGTTGCGGGCTAGTTAGATCGCGGGCTCAAACTACGCTGCGTTTCGAAGTCCTTCATGTTCGAGGCCAGTGCCTGCACGTCTTCCATGGTTACGGCGTTGTAGACGCTAGCGCGCATGCCGCCTACCAGACGATGGCCCTTGACGTTTTGAATCTGGTGCTCGGCCGCGCCTGCGACAAAGGCCGCGTCGAGTTCGGCATCGCCGGTGCGGAAGGTGACGTTTGCGATGGAGCGGCTGTCGGCCTGCGCGGCGC
>CAVHBE010000028.1:1043-2588 GCA_963634045.1 Methanobrevibacter smithii | reverse complement strand
GTCCTCGTCGATGTCCTCGGGACGGTCGACCACCGCCACATCGCAGTGGACCTCATAGCGCAAATGGTCGACGAACGCATCGTTGCCGCTCATGGTGTAGAGGTGCCCCTCGCACGAAAGGGTCACGTCGGCATGGGGATACGCAACCACGGCATTCGCGATATCCATAGCAAGGCTACGCTCCATGGAACGCTTGACAACGGCACGCCCCTCGCTCATCACCAGGGCTCCGTTTTCGCATACATAGGCGAGCTCATCGGCCACCGGGGCAAACAGGTAGCGCAAGCTCGCATATTGACGGCCGCTCGCCGGCATAAACACGATGCCGCGACGATGCAGCTCGTCGATGAGCTCAAAGGCCTCGGAACGCGGCTCGCGCTCCCCCGGATGCAGCAACGTGCCGTCCAAATCGCATGCAATCAGCTTGATTCCCTCAAGACCCATATGCTTTCCTCCAAAGCACCTCATCAACAGCAAGACGGACTTTGAATAGTTACCTCTCAAAGTCCGTCTTACTTATACGCACGTTAACCGCACGCCTTCTTTACGATCGTAAAGTCGGGAGCCATACTCACAACGACATCCGCCGCACTCGACGCAAAGCGCCGGCCCGCATCGAGTTCACGGGTAACCACCGAGAGCCGAACACCCTCGACGCCCCGGAGCATGCGGCCCAAAACCGGTTGCACCGGCGTATACATGCGCACGGTATGCTCGTCCGAATCGCCTCGGAAAAGCGGCGCGTGCATATTGCCGATCTCCCAGCACGCATGCGCGAGCGCCATCGGATCCATGCGGTCAACTTCGACCAAATAAACCTCGGCGGAGCGCAGGCGCACGACAACCGCCACGGGCACCATGCCCGAACGGTCAATGGCGAGCACGTCGCCATCGGCAAGACGGCTGCCGTCGGCAGCATCCAGCCGAACATCGACCGTGCGCCCCAGCTCCGTCACGCCCGCAAACGCGCATACATCAGCCTGGTCCCAATCGAGCAGCAGTTCGTCAACTTCAAAGACGCCGCCCAGCTTCCGGCGAAGCAGGAGTTCATAGGACGGATCGTTGAGATTTCCCAAGCATGTCGTCGAAACCAAGCGTTCAGGCATACTCTAACCCTCGACCTCGACGAGCTCGATATCAAAGTTGAGGTCCTTGCCGGCCAGCTCGTGGTTGGCGTCGAGCGTCACGGCCTCGGGCGTCACGTCAATGACGACGGCGGGGACGGGCATGCCGCTCGGCGTGGACAGGAAGAGCTTCATGCCCTTCTCGATCTGCTCGATGTTGGGAACCTGCTCGGCCGGGAAGGTCAGAACCATCTCGGGATTGTGCTCGCCGTAGGCATCGGCAGCAGGAATGTGCACGGTCTTCTTCTCGCCCACCTGCATGTCGACAACGGCGGCGTCGAAGCCCTTGATCATCTGACCGGCACCGCAGGTGAACTCCAGCGGCTCGCCGCGATCGTAGGAGCTATCGAACTGCGTGCCGTCGTCGAGCGTACCGCGATAATGGGTCTTGACCTTCTTGCCCTGGTTGGACATGGTAACC
>CAVHBE010000028.1:0-1033 GCA_963634045.1 Methanobrevibacter smithii | reverse complement strand
TGGTAACCTCCGTGATAAGGGCGGCGCACAACGCGGACCGCCGTGAACATATGGCGCTAACTATACCCTAGTCATACAATTCAAAGACAGTTTGCAAAGAAACGCTGCAACCGGAGGAACCATGACATATCCCGTATTTGACCTACACTGCGACACCGCCGACCGCATCGGCTGGGCCACGCTCGATCTCGATTTGCGCTTTACCGCCGGCACCGATGGCTATTTCCCCGGCGACGAAACGCATCCGCAAGATTTCGACCTCATCGAGGGCAATGCCTGCGCCATCTCACTCGCAAAGATCGGCAACACGCCGTGGGCACAGTGCTTCGCCACGTTTGTCCCCGATGAGATTCCCACCGCCCACGCCGCGCGCTTCCAGGCGCAGATCATGGCGCATATGAGCGGCCAGGCAATGCTCAACCACGACCGCATGGTCAACGTACGCAGCGCGGCAGACATTCGCCCCGCGCTCAAAGACGGCAAGGTCGCCTGCATCCACACCATCGAAAACGCCACGTTCTTTGCCGAGGACCCCGCGCTGATCGAGGTGCTCAAGAGCTTGGGCGTACTCATGTCATCGCTCAGCTGGAATGCGCAGGGGCCGCTCGCGAGCGGCCACGACACCCACGCCGGCCTCACCGCCGCCGGCATCGAGGCGCTTACGCAGATGGAGCACGCCGGCATGGTGCTTGACGTCTCCCACCTCAACGATGAGTGCTTTGACGAGGTTGTCGCCCACGCCACACGTCCCTTCGTCGCCAGCCACTCCAACTCCCGTGCGGTTTGCGGCGTCAAGCGCAACCTCACCGACGACCAGTTCCGTACCATTCGCGACATGGGCGGTATCGTCGGCCTCAACTACTGCAGCGAGTTCCTTTCCAACGACGCAACCGACAAGACCGCCGCAGACGTCACCTTCGACCAGCTGGCGGCACATATCGAACACTGGCTCGACCTGGGCGGCGAGGACGTCATCGCGCTCGGCGGCGACTGGGACGGTGCCACGGTGCCCGCCTTCCTCTCCGATGCCAGC
>CAVHBE010000027.1:7774-11149 GCA_963634045.1 Methanobrevibacter smithii | reverse complement strand
CCTGGGCCTGCTCGCACATGGCACGGGCGACTTCGTTGACACAGCCGACCGTGGGGATGATCCACAGCTCGTTGCGCGTCGCGGCACGACCGTCGGCGCGGCGGAACCCCATAAAGGTCTCGGGCTCAACCGGCTCAACGACCGGATGTGTGGGGTTATAGGTGTACTCGACCTCGCCCGAAAGGTTGGTCTTCACATTGTGCGTGTGGAGCCACTGACCGGGCTGGACATCGCCCGTCACATGGCCGATAGGAAGGCCGTACTTGATGACGTCCTCCCCCGCGGCAATCGAGCGCACGGCCATCTTATGACCCTGCGGAATATCCTCCGCGGCCACGACCTCGCCCACCCCGGGAACCGCGACGGCGGTGCCCTTGGCAAGCGGCGACAGCGCGACGATCACGTTGTCGGCCGGATTGATCTGGATAGTGTTCATTGCAAATGGTCCTAACCCTACAGGTTGAGCAGAAGTCGAGGCGCAGGCATGCCGTCCCGCGCCCGCGTCTGCGCCGGAAATTTACGCCTGAGCGTTGGCGAAGGCCTGCTTGGTGCCCTCGGCGCGCACGACGGCAAGCGCGCTGACGACAAAGTCCTCAAGCCCGGCAATCTGCGTAAGGTCCTCGCCCCACATCTGCTCATTGGTGAGCACGTCGTGCACCAGCTGGGCATCGTCGGCGCCGGCATGGGTGGCGTAGAAGTCGAGCACGAAGGCGTCGTCCTGAGCGGTGTACTCGGTGCCGTCGGAGCGACGCAGGTGCAGGCCGTCGCCCTCGCGGGACACGAGCTCCTGCGTGTAGAAGGAGATGAGCGTAGCGAGGCTCGTCGCCAGGCACTTGGGCAGGTTGCCGGTCTCGGCAACGTAGTCCTTGAGCGTGGGCAGGTCACGGGCGCGCCACTTAGCCGTGGAGTTGAGGCAAATGGAGAGCAGCGCGTGGTCGATAAACGGGTTGTCGAAGCGGTTCTCGACAGCGGCGGCAAAGGCCTTGCAGTCCTCGACATCCAGGTCGGTGGCGAGCGTCGGGATAACCTCGTCGTAGAGCATGGTGTTCATGAAGCCGCGAATGGTCTCGTCATGCATGCAGTCGCGCACGATATCAAAGCCGGCAACCCAGGAACCCGGAACGAAGGCGGTGTGGGCACCGTTGAGGATGCGGACCTTGCGCTTTTTGTACGGGGTGACGTCGGGAGTCACAAAGACACCCGGAAGACCAGCCTTCACAAAGGGAAGCTTCTCGGCAAGCGACTCGTCGCCCTGGATGCCCCACATCTGGAAGGGCTCGCGCACGGCCAGGAAGGGATCCTCGTAGCCCAGACGCTCAGCCACCGCGGCGGCCTCGGATGCGTCGCGGATACGGCCCGGTACGATGGTGTCGACGAGCGTGGTGCAGACGGTGCAGTCGTTGGCCATCCACTGCGCAAACTCGTCCTCCCAGCCCCAGTCGCTCACATACTGGTTCATGATGCGCAGCAACTCCTCGCCGTTGTGATCGATGAGCTCGCAGGCGAGGACGATGACGCCCGGCTTACCGGCAGCCCAGCGGGTGTGGAGCACCTGGGCAAGCTTGGCGGGGAAGCTCGCGGGCGGCATGTCGTCGGCCTTGCAGGACGGGTCATAGGCGATACCGGCCTCGGTGGTGTTGGAGACGATGATCTCTAGGTCGTCGGAGACAGCGACCTCCATCATGGCGCGGTAATCGTCCTCACGATACGGGTTAAGGCAGCGGCTGCAGGCGCTGATCACGCGGGACTCGTCAACCGTGTTGCCGTTCTCCTTGCCGCGCACCAGCACGGTGTACAGGTCGTCCTGGGCATTGATACCGTCGGCAAAGCCAAAGGCACCGCTGATGGGCTGCACCATGACGACCTTGCCGTTCCAGCCGGTGGCCTCGTTGCCCATGTCAAAGAAGCGGTCGACGAAGGCGCGCAGGAAATTGCCCTCGCCAAACTGCAGAACCTTCTCGGGAGCATCCTTGGGCAGCAGATAGCCCTTGTAGCCGAACTTCTCGAGCGCATCGTAGCTGATGTTCTCCATCTATGTGTCTCCTTAGATGTCTGTTAGCGTGCAAGCAAAACAGGGGCGCCGCGTGTGGCAACGGCGCCCAGGGTTCGATGTGATTCGATGCGGGCTTAGGCCTCGACGGTGTCCAGGTCAAAGCCAAAGTAGCGGACCGCATTGTTGTAGCTGATGTCGCGCACGATACTGCCCAGCAGCTCCATGTCGGCCGGGTACTTGCCCTGCTCGACCCACTCGCCGAGCGCGCTGCACAGCACGCGACGGAAGTACTCGTGGCGCGGATAGGACAGGAAAGAGCGGGAGTCGGTAAGCATGCCTACAAAGTTGCCCAGCACGCCCTCGTTAGCCAGAGCCGTGAGTTGCTCGCGCATGCCGACCTCGTTGTCGTTGAACCACCAGGCGGAGCCGTTCTGGATCTTACCGGCGGTCGGAGCCTCCTGGAAGCAGCCCATGACGGTATCGATCATGGTGTTATCGATGGGGTTCAGGCTGTACAGGATGGTCTTGGGCAGGCCGCAGGTCTCCTGGATGGAGTTGAGGAAATCGGCGAGCTGGTCGGACGGCGTGTAGTTGGAGATGCAGTCGTAGCCGGTGTCGGGACCGAGCTTGGCGAACATGGCGCGGTTGTTGTCGCGCTTGCAGCCAAAGTGCAGCTGCATGGCCCAGCCCAGACGGACATACTCACCGGCAACGAACTGCATAAAGGCAGTCTTGTACTTGAGGACTTCTTCCTCGGTAAGCGGCTCAGCAGCCAGGCCCTTGGCAAAGATGGCCTCGATCTCGTCGGCGGTAGCCGGGACGTACATGACGTAATCGAGTGCGTGGTCGGAGGCGCGGCAGCCCAGCTCGTGAGCAACGTCGTAGCGCTTGGAAATGGCGGACTTCATGCCCTCGAAGTCGCTGACCTCAACGCCGGCAGCCTCGGAGAGGTGCCTGCAGTAGTCGGCAAACTCCTGGCCACGCTCGATGCGCAGGGCGGCGTCGGGGCGCATGGCGGGAACGACCTGAACGTCAAAGCTGTCGTCGGCTGCAATCTTTTTGTGCCACTCAAAGCTGTCGGCGGGGTCGTCAGTAGTGCAGATCATGCGGACGTTGGACTGCTTGATCAGGTTGCGGCAGGTGAAACTGGCCTCGGCGAGCTTGGCGTTGGCAAGGTCCCAAACCTCCTGGGCAGTCTTGCCGTTGAGGACGCCCTCGTAGCCAAAGTAGCGCTTAAGCTCCAGGTGGCTCCACTCAAAGACGGGGTTGCCGACGCAGCGACCCAGGGTCTCGGCCCACTTTTGGAACTTCTCGCGAGCAGGGGCGTCGCCAGTGATAAAGCGCTCGTCGACGCCGTTGGCACGCATCAGGCGCCACTTGTA
>CAVHBE010000027.1:0-7764 GCA_963634045.1 Methanobrevibacter smithii | reverse complement strand
AATGTGGCAGTGGTAGTCGACGATGGGCATGCCCTCGGCAAAGTTGTGGAACAGCTCCTCGCCGGTCTTGGTGCTCAGCAGGAAATCCTGATCGTCCATGAAGTTTTTCATCAAACAACCCCTTTGTTTGCGGAGCGGGCGCACAATACGCTCGTCATCCTCTAGGTGAACGTTCACCATACTAATCCTTTACGACTCAAAAAGTGAACGTTCACCTAACAACCATGGGGTGAACGGTAGGTTTTGCCCGTTCAACGGTTGCCGGAGCTGTGACTTGCATGCATTGCGGACCGGTTGGCGTCCCCGAACACCGAACTTGAGCGCTTTTGCTCAGGTGGGTCATGTCCCGACGTACATTTTTGGGAGTATTCAGCATTGGAGCGCGCCGTGCGCCATCCTCAGCGTCCTATTTGGAACGCAGATAGCGCCCGATCGGCATAAAAAGTGCCCCCGATGGCAAATTACGCCATCGGGGGCACTTAAAACAGTCGTTCTGCACCTCATTCAGGGCATGCCAATGCTGAATACTCCCAAAAATGCACGTCGCAAGAGGGGGTACCTGCTCGATCGGCTAAATACCCGCAAGTTCGCAGTAGCGGTCGACATTGCTGGCAAATACCATCTCGACGGCGCCCTTCTGGACGGGCACCGTCGGGGTCCTTCCCCACAGCAGATAATCGCCCAGCGTCTTAGCGCCGCGATACGCCAGGCTCGTCGGGTCCTTATAGACAATATTGGTAAAGATACCGCGGCGCAAGGCCAGAGCACTTTCGGGAAACAGGTCGTTGCCGATCACCATAACCTGACCGGCCCTGCCGGTCGAGACGAGCGCGTCGGCAACCACTTCGGAACCAACGGCAAAAACGCTACAGATAAGTTCGGGGGAATCCGGCGCACTCAAGCGCTTTTCGAGCTCATGCTCGAGTTGTTTGACTTGCGCATGGGCACCTGCAAGATCCTCAACCTGCCATGGAATATCACGTTCGCGCAGGTAATTGTGGAAGGCGCGGGCGGTTAGATAGTGCGAATCGGTATATGGGTCGCCTGTCAAAAGGAGCACGCGGGCGTCGGTCCCAGAAGCATGGACCAGGTTTGCCGCCTGCTCGGCCATAAGGCTGCCTGCCGTCGAATAATCGGCCAAGCTCGCACCCAAACGATTCAAATGCGGACGGTCGCCGTCGACAAGCTCAATCGTCACGCCCGCCTCGGCGATCTGCCCCAAAAGCTCAGTCGCACGATCGTCGCCCGGCGCATAGGCGAGCAAGCCATCAATCTTCTCGCCCACCTGCAGACGCTCGTCGATTTGCTCGAGCGCATCGGCGTAGCCGCCCACGCCAAATTCAACGCGCTCAACCGTAATGCCCTGGTCGATGACCTCCTGTTCAAAGCGATTGCAGCCTTCCCACAGGTAACGGAAAAAGTACGCTCCCTCGCGCGATGCGCGGGGCAGGCAAAACATCAGATTGATGTCCTTGCGACGCAGGTTTGAGGCACTTGTGTTGCGGTGATAGCCCATGGCCTCGGCCTTAGCGTTCACCTTGGCGCGCACGGATTCGCTCACGCCGGCCTTTCCCGTCAGGGCCTTGTGCACGGTATTGATGGAAACGCCAAGCTCGGCGGCTATGTCCTTCATGGTTACGCGAGCGCTCATGCGGTTACTCCGTTATAGATAAGTTGCCAATTAATAGTCCAGTTAACGATACCCCAAAAATACTCTTCGACTCGCCGTGCTCTCCCTCAAATGCACAAAGCGCCCCGCGAACGGATGCCCGCGGGGCGCTTTGATGTCCGGACCTTATTTGATACCGCGACCCAAGTCTTCGGCGATTTTGTCTACGCCCTTAAGTGCAGCGCACGTCTTTTTGTTGGAGCAATGCCCCGTGCAAACGCCACCCTGAGCGCAGTCGGCGCAGGTGCCCTTACGGTAGATGCGCACGCACACGGCGACAAACGCAATACCGATTATAGCCAGTACAACAATATCGATAGGTGCCATAGCAAGCCTCCTCTAGTTAACCACCACTTACTTTACCCCATTCTCCACCTACCAAAAAGGGACAGGTTTATTTTGGTCGGTTTTATCTGCGGAAACGCCACATCTTAACTTCTGGGACAAAGTAATCTGTCTCCCATGCACAAAAAGCCCGGGGTCGCTGGGACACCCGGGCTCGTGGAAAGGGGTTAATCCTTATTCGGACTTAAGCGGAAACTGCGGCGGAAGCAGTGTTGGTCTCGTCCTCGTCGGTCCATGCATGCTTGGGCATGGGACGGAAAATCTGGAAGAGCATCGCAACCAGCAGCACGATGGCCACAACCGTCCAGAAGCCAAACTGACCCAGAACAAGCAGGTTGTAGAACTGGTTGATGAACAGGCCGATTACCCAAGCGAAGGCGCACTCGTAGCCGATGGCAATCGCGGTCCACTTGCCGGAGTCCATCTGGTTGCGGATAGTGCCCATGGCGGCAAAGCACGGAGCGCACAGCAGGTTGAACGCGCCAAAGGCAACGCAGGCGCCCATAGTCGGGAACATGCCGGCAAACGCGGTCCACAGGCTCGGGTCGGTCTCGGCGGCGTCGGCCACGGACAGCAGCGAGCCGGCAGTGGCGACGACGTTCTCCTTAGCGACGAGACCCGAGACGGTCAGCGCGGTGGCCTGCCAGGTGCTAAAGCCAAGCGGGGCGAAGATCCAAGCGACCAGGTTGCCGAGCATGGCAAGCACGGAGTAGTCCATAAACTCCTCGGGGATGCCGTCCATTGCAGGCAGGAAGCCAAAGGAACCGTTGTAGCTACCAAAGTTGGACAGGAACCAAACCACGACGGTGGACGCGAAGATGACCGTGCCGGCCTTCTTGATAAAGGCCCAGCAGCGCTCCCAAACGTGCAGTGCCCAAGAGCGGATCGCCGGGAAGTGGTAAGCGGGGAGCTCCATGACAAACGGCGTCGGGCGTCCGGCAAAGAGCTTGGTCTTCTTGAGCATGAGGCCCGAGGCAATGACGGCAAAGACGCCCAGGAAGTAGAAGAGCGGGCTGATCCACGCGGCGGTAGTGGAAGAATCGCCGATGATGGAACCCATGAGCAGGGCGATGATCGGCAGCTTGGCGCCACAGGGAATGAACGTGGTGGTCATGACCGTCATGCGGCGGTCCTTCTCGTTCTCGATAGTCTTGGTGGCCATGACGCCGGGGACGCCGCAGCCCGAGGACACGAGCATGGGGATAAAGGACTTACCGGACAGGCCAAACCGGCGGAACACGCGGTCCATGATGAAGGCGACGCGGGCCATGTAGCCGCAGTCCTCCAGGAAAGACAACATCACAAAGAGCAGGAACATCTGCGGGACGAAGCCGAAGATGGCGCCCAGGCCGCCGACGATACCGTCGCAGACCAGTGAATCGACCAGGCCGCCGTCCTCGGTGCCGCCCGCCACAAGGGCGTCATGCACCACGGTGGTGATACCCGGGACGTAGGGGCCGTACTGCGCCGGGTCGACCGAGTCGGCGTTGTCGCCCGCAGCCTCGACGGCTGCATCGTAGGCGTCGCGGCCCTGACCGAGCACGTACCAACCGTCGGTGCCAAAGAGCTGGTCGTTGGTGAAGTCGGTCACCGTGCCGCCCAGGGTGGAAACGGCGATGTAGTACACGCAGAACATGATGACCACAAAGATCGGCAGGCCCAGGATACGGTTGGTAACCACGCGGTCGATCTTCTCGGAGGTGCTCATCTTGGCCGGAGCCTTAGTGAGGCACTCATCGATGATATGCGCGATGACGCCATAGCGCTCACCGGTGATAATGGACTCGGCATCGTCGTCGCAGTCCTGCTCGCACTGGGCGACCAGCTCCTCCACGCGAGCGGCCTTCTCCTTGGTGAGGTTGATGAGTTTGCAAGCGTCTGCATCGCGCTCGAACAGCTTGACGGCGTAATAGCGGCGCTTGTTGGCAGGAACGCTCGCCGGAAGGTTGTTCTCGATGTGGTCCAGAACGTCCTCAATAGAAGAATCAAACTTGTGCTCCGGCACCTGGCCCTTGGAAGCAGCGGACTTCTTAACCTGCTCGAAGAGCTCCTTGATGCCCTTGTTCTTAAGGGCCGAGATCATCATAACCGGGCAGCCAAGCTTCTTGGAGAGCTTGGCGGTGTCGATCTTGTCGCCGCTCTTCTCGACCAAGTCGGCCATGTTGAGGGCAACGACCACGGGCAGGCCGGTCTCGATAACCTGAAGCGCCAGGTACAGGTTGCGCTCGAGGTTGGTGGCATCGACAACCTGGACGACAACATCGGGCTCGCCGCTCATGAGGTAATCGCGCGAGCATTGCTCCTCGGGGCTGTAGGGGGAAAGCGAGTAGATGCCGGGGAGGTCCGTGATGGTAACGTTCTTGTCGCTTAGGAGCTTGGCCTCCTTTTTCTCAACCGTGACGCCGGGCCAGTTGCCAACGTAGCCGTTGGCGCCGGTGATCAGGTTGAAAAGCGTGGTCTTGCCGCAGTTGGGGTTACCCGCCAGCGCGACATGGATCTGAGAATCCGCCATTCAATCCTTCTTCCTTGTGTGCCCGCGCTGCTTTCTCCGCGCGGACTGGATAATGTGCTTCAAAGTTGCTGCATTAAGTTAGAAATGCCTAACTTTATCTGCAGAAATATACGCCGCAAGCCCTTACTGGACCTCGACGACGGCCGCCTCCTCCTTGCGAATGGAAAGCTCGTAGCCGCGCACGTTGATCTCGACCGGATCACCGAGCGGTGCAACCTTCACGACCTTGAACGAAGTGCCCTTGATGAGCCCCAGGTCCATAAGGTGGCGGCGAAGCGCACCCTCACCGTGAAGCTTGACGATGGTAGAGCTCTCGCCCACCTTAACGTCACCCAACGTCTTCATCCTCTTGTCCCCCTTTCGGTTTTTATGAAATGCTGCGGACTAACCGACGGTCATGATGTGCATGGCAACCTTGGAATCGATGCCAAAGCATGCGCCCAGCACCGTGACGATGATATTGGCGCCACTCGAGCTCACCACGTGGATTTCGTTGCCCTCGACAAAGCCGAGGTCCTTGAGGTGGTGTTTCATGTCCTCATTGCCCTTTACACGAGACACGCGCACGGTTTCGCCCGCTTTTACCATCGAAAGCGGCATGGCCGGCATCTGCGGTCCGCAAGACATGAGTGGCTCCTAACGTCAGTTTGTCCTCAACATCGACGCAATAAAAGTTAACCACGTCTATGTTCGCTTTAATAAACTAACACGTGGTTAACTTTTTGGAAAGGGTCCTGTTCAGTTTTTCGAAAAAGTTTCCTATACGAAACAAAACAAAAAGGCGCGGCAAAGGACCATCCTTTACCACGCCCTATCATGCTTAGAGCGAGAGATTTCTGATCGATGTGACACAGGAGGCCTCATCCACGCCCGAAACGCGGAACACGATATCCTCGCCGCACTCACCGTAGAGGGCCATGAGCCCCATAACGTCGCGGCCGTCGGTGTGGCGGTCACCAATCGAAACCGACACGTCGCTACGATGCTTGGCAATGATGTCATAGAGCAGCGCAACCGGGCGGGCATGTAGTCCCAACGGATCTTTAATCGTCTTTGTAAACTCGACCATGTCCCCTCCCACGACATCGCACATTCGGCCGGCAAACCCAGCCACGTGGTAGTTATTGTACGTTACCGGCGCACCCCCGTCCCACAAAAAACGAGGGAAGGCACGTGTCCTTCCCTCGTTGCGGGCAATATGTAGTCGCTCGCCTACATCAGGCGCAGGCTGACGTCCTTGAGCTGGGCGCCACTAACGGCACTCGGAGCGCCCGACATAAGGTCGGAGCCGCTGGCCGTCTTGGGGAACGCCATGACGTCGCGGATGGAGTCGGAACCGGTGAGCAGCATGCACACGCGGTCCAGGCCCAGAGCAAAACCGCCCATCGGGGGCGCACCAAACTTGAGGGCCTCCATGAGGAAGCCAAACTGAGACTCGGCGCGCTCCTCGGTAAAGCCCAGGAGCTTGAGCATGGACATCTGCATCTCGGCATTGTGGATACGCATACCGCCGCCGCCGGCCTCAAAGCCGTCCATGACAAAGTCGTAGGTGCAAGAACCGGCTGCCAACGGGTCGGCCTCGATCTTGGCGATGTCGGTCTCGGTCGGCAGAGTGAACGGCTGATGCTCGGCGGCATAAGCCTTGCGGTCCTCATCCCAGTGGAACAGCGGGAAGTTGACGACCCACAGGAAGTCGTGACCCTCGCGCTTGATCTCGAGTACGTTGGCCATGTGAGAACGCATGCCACCCAGGATCTCGTCAGAGAGCAGGCGCGGGCCGGCGGCGAACATCACAAGGTCGCCGGGCTCGACGTCCATGCGCTCGCGCAGAGCTGCCATCTCCTCGTCCGAGAAGAACTTGACGATGGGGCTGTTGATGGAGCCGTCCTCGCGGAAAGCGATCCAGGCCAGGCCCTTGGCGCCAAACGTGGAGGCCACGCCGGCAAGCTTATCGATCTTGGCACGTGCCCAGGCACCGGCGCCCTTGGCGTTGATGGCCTTGACGACAGAGCCCTCCTCGTTTGCGGCAGTCGCAAAGACCTTGAACTTGGAGTTGGCAAAGATGTCGGTCAGGTCGACCAGGTGCATGCCATAGCGGGTATCGGGCTTGTCGGAGCCATAGGTGTCCATGGCCTCCCAGTAGTTCATGCGACGCAGCGGCGTGGGCATCTCGACTCCCATGCGGCCGAAGGCGTCAGCCAGGACCTCTTCGAGTGCGCTCATGACATCGTTCTGGTCCACGAAGGACATCTCGATATCGACCTGGGTGAACTCGGGCTGGCGGTCGGCACGCAGGTCCTCGTCGCGGAAGCACTTGGCAACCTGGTAGTAGCGCTCGACGCCACCGACCATGAGCAGCTGCTTCAGGAGCTGCGGGGACTGCGGCAGCGCGTAGAAGTTGCCCGGCTGAATACGGCTGGGAACGATGAAGTCGCGGGCGCCCTCGGGCGTGGACTTAAACAGGGAGGGCGTCTCGACCTCCATGAACTCACGGTTGTGCAGCGCCTCGCGAATGGCAAAGGTAAAGTCGGAGCGCAGCTTGAGGTTGGCCATCATCTCGGGACGACGGAGATCCAGATAGCGATAGCGCAGGCGGGTGTCCTCGCTGGTCTCGATGCCGTCCTCGATCTGGAACGGCGGGGTGACGGACGTGTTGAGCACCTCGGCGTGGTCGGTCAAGACCTCGATCTCGCCGGTCGCGAGCTTAGTGTTGGTGGTCTCCTCGCCACGGGCGCGCACGACGCCGTGAATCTTGATGGGCCACTCGGGACGCATGGTCTCGGCGATCTTAAAGGCGTCGCCGTCGGAGTGCTCGGGGTCGAAGGTGAGCTGCGTGATGCCCTCGCGGTCGCGAAGGTCGCAGAAGATAAGGCCGCCGTGGTCGCGGCGACGGCTCACCCAACCGGTGAGGGTGACCTCTTCGCCCACGTTCTCGAAGCGAAGCTCGCCGCATGTACGGGTGTGCATGGAATGCTCATCGATGGGACGGGTCTGGCTCATACCAGTGATCCTCCTTTATGGATCTGTGCCGCCCCGTGTCGTTCCGGGCGGCGTCGTACAGATTTGCCCAGCCTGCGTAAACCGCGCAGCCAGACATGGCGTTCTATCTTATCGCACCCGCGTCGATGTGCCGCGAAAAAGTAGTTCTTGCCCAAAGACTTGACGGAGACGAAACAATTGACGCACCGTGGCCGTCGCCCAGGCGTGCGGCGTGCGACAATGTGCCCCAATACAACCG
>CAVHBE010000026.1:0-2951 GCA_963634045.1 Methanobrevibacter smithii | reverse complement strand
GTTCGAGGTAGGCAAGGGCATCGTCATGCGCGAGGGTGCCGACGTCACCATCATTGCCTGCGGCCTGATGGTCGGCGAGGCGCTCGAGGCCGCCGAGCAGCTCGCTGCCGAGGGCATCGATGCCGAGGTCATCAACATGCACACCATCAAGCCCATCGACGCCGACCTGATCGTCAAGAGCGCCACCAAGACCGGCCACGTCGTGACCGTCGAGGAGCACTCCGTGATCGGTGGCCTGGGCAGCGCCGTTGCCGACGTTCTGTGTGAGCAGTGCCCGACGCCGCTCAAGAAGATTGGTGTCAACGATACCTTCGGCGAGTCCGGCCCGGGTGCCGAGCTCCTGCACAAGTACGGCCTGGACGCCGCCAACATCGTGGCGACCACCAAGGAGTTCTTGGCCTAGGTAACGATACGGCCTGATGATTTGACAGGTTGATATGAATCGGGGCGACGGTTATCGTACCGTCGCCCCGATTTGTCTATCGAGCCTTGATGCCGGCTGCAAGGGCATCCGCGTAAATCTTGTCAACTGAGAAGAGCGTGTCGCTGGACGGCGCGTTTGCCGCCTGCATCTCAGAGATGATGGCATCCAGCGAAACCGTGCCCATCGATTGCAGGTTAAGCATGATGCCGGCTTCGTCATCGGTACAGGTGGGCGAGGGACTTTCGAAGGCCGGCAAATGGTGCATAGCCGCATCGTATGCCCAGCGACGGATCCAAATCTCGACATAGCGTCCGTTGCCCAGGTCGAGATCTTTCGTGATGCTCGTTCCAACATCGCCGGCAGCCTCGGCCTTGTGATCGAAGCCTTCGACCCAGCCGATTTCCTTGCTGGGATAGCGAGATGCATAGAATACGATTTTGTCGCCTTTGACGACCGGTAGCACCTGACCGCTCCAATACTCAGGCAGGTCAATCGTAAAGGTCTGGGCTTCGGCATGAAGTGCCGCGGCCTTGCGCTCTTCTGCCGCCTTGCGCTGCTCCTCTTCTTTGGCCGCGACGGCGGTGTCGCGGCGGTTCGTTGCGGCGTGTTGCAGCGCATCGACGTTGGGCGCGTCCTTGCCCTTGTATGCCATGGCGAGTGTCACGGCGTCGTTGACCTCGTCGTCGGTCACGTCGACAGCATCGATGGGCGTAAAGTCCAAAACCGAATCCTGCTCGGCGAGTTCTGCCAAGTCGATCTTCTCGCTCTTGGCAAATGCGTCGTCGATCGTAAGCTCGGCCTTTGTACAAGGTGCCTGGTAGATGGTGCCATCGGCGGCGATGGGGGAGCCTGCCGCCTTGAGCGTGTACTCGCCCTGGATAAGCTTGATGCCCGAGCCGTCAGAAGCGACATATTCGACCTTGTCGACCTTCTTTCCGTCGACCGTCTTGCCCTTTACGCGCACCGGCACACGCGAGGCGCCGTTATCGGTGTCCCACCCTTCAGCCTTTACACTCACCACGAGCGCATGCTTGGAATGCGCCGACTCATACTGCTCCTGCTCCTGGACATGCTGCTGATACAGGTGATACGCCAGCCCACCGCCCCCGCCAACAACAAGTATTGCTGTGAAGACGATGGCGATCACGACGCCTTTCTTAGGCTTCTTACCGGGAGCGGGCGAACCCACAGGTGCCGGCGCAACCGCAGGCTCGGCTACGGGCATAGTCTGTGTCCCGTCAAGCGCAGCCCCGCATCCCACGCAAAACCGTGCACCATCAGCAAGCTCAGCACCACAATACGGACAAACCATACCAACCTCCAGCAAGCCTAGAACCATCCATCTAACTCAACTGTAAAGCGAAAACCCAAACCCAAGTTGCGCAACAATGAGCCCCAACATAAGTTGCGGTGAAATAGGGACTGATGAGGGCTTTTAACCGCAAAAACAGCCCCTATTTCACCGCAACTTATGTTGGGGCCTTATCAAGCGGGACTTCTATTGGGAAAAGGGCCCAGCACGACAAAGTGCAATTCAGCTTGACGCTCCTAACGGTAGCGTCGGCGTAAGCCTCTGGGTGGGGCACGCTCTGAAAACAATCCGCAGCGCGGAACCCGCTTATCTGGAGCTCCGTAGGAGCAAGATAAGTGGGTTCCATGCGCGAGGACGTTTTCAAAGCGTACCCCACCCAGAGGCTGGTGGGAGCCGCAAAACCGTGCGTCTTATGTGCAGCAAAGGCAATCCTGCTAAAATACAAAGCGCTCATGTAGTTTAAACGCACGACGATAAGGAGCACCAGTGGGTAACCACTTCCGTACCTCCGGTGCGGGCGATGATGCCCCCAAGACGCAGGCAGGCGTCCAGGGCAGTCGTTTCGCCACTCCGGATTCAGAGGGCCAGCCTGTTGCTCAGGCCCCCGCTCAGCCGGCAGATCAGGCACAGCCGGCATCCGATCCCTTTGCCTACAATCCAACCAGCGATGTCGCACTTTCCGGCACGGCGGGTTTTGAGCCCGTTCAGGCCGTGACCGCTCGCGTGGAGCAGCCTCAGGCTGGTGCCGCCACGCCGCAGCCTACCATGGCCGGCATTCCCGACCCCTTGGCCCCTGCGACGCCGGCTCCTCAGCCTGCGCAGTCCGGTCTCTTTGCCGCTATTCCCGATCCCACGCAGCCTGCTGCCCCGGTGGTCGAGAGCGATCAGGCAGCTGAGGTCGCAAGCCTCGATAACGCGCTCAACAACCCCGATTTTACGTCGGTGTTTGCGCCCATCGATCCGCAGGCCAGCCGCAAGAAGATGGCCAAGCAGGCCGGTGTCGAGCCCGTCATCCTTATGGAGCATGTCACCAAGATCTATCCGGCACAGCCCAACAAGCCTGCACTCGACGACATCAACATCGAGATCTATCCGGGCGAGTTCGTCTTCCTGGTCGGTCACTCCGGTTCGGGTAAGACCACGCTGCTGTCTACGCTCAACCGCGACGTCAAGCCGACGAGCGGCCGCATCCTGGTTGCCGGTCAGGACCTCATG
>CAVHBE010000025.1:0-4467 GCA_963634045.1 Methanobrevibacter smithii | reverse complement strand
GAGTTTCCTTTGGCAGTCAAGATTCGCCTTGCTCGTCACGGCGCTAAGAAGCGTCCGTACTACCGTGTCGTCGTCGCCGATTCCCGCGCCCCGCGTGACGGTCGTATCATCGAGGAGGTTGGCCGCTACAACCCGATGACCGCCCCCAAGACCATCAACCTCGACCTCGAGAAGATCGCCGACTGGCAGTCCAAGGGCGCTCAGCTTACCGACGCCGTCGCCGCTCTGGTCAAGGCCGCCAACGAGGGCGAGAAGACCGAGACCGTCGTCAAGAAGTCCAAGAAGCAGCTCGCCAAAGAGGCCGAGGCCGCTAAGGCTGCCGCTGAGGCCGCTGAGGGCGCCGAGGAGTAAATCGTGCCTGAGGTTGACGCTGCACAGCTCGAGGGTGAGGCAATGCTCTCAGATCGCATCGCCGATCTCGTCGAATATCTCGTTGTTCAGATCGTCGACGACCCGGATTCCGTGAGCCTTGAGGTCATCGATGGTGACGACGCCTCTACGATTGAGGTTTCGGTCGCCGAGGATGACGTCGCTAAGGTCATCGGCCGTCGTGGCCGTACCATCAAGGCCATTCGCACGCTCGCCCGTGCACTGGCCGCTCGCCTCGACACTGCTGTCGAGGTAGAGGTTCTGGGCTAGGACCTTGAGGTCCCAGTACAAAAACATCGCCCGTGTGGTCAAGCCGCACGGAAGGAAGGGGGAGGTCCTCGCGCAGCCGCTGCGGGGGCTTCCTTCTGTATTAGAGCCTGGTATGCGCGTCGCCCTGACGCCGCCGGCGCTCAAGCGCGACCGCTTTTGCACGGTCGTGTCCGTCACCGATACGGGCGATGGCGATCTGGTCTCGTTTGAGGGCATTGACGACTTGACGGCCGCCGAGGGCATCACGGGATGCTACGTGCTGGCAAATCGTGACGACTTTGAGCTCGATTCGCTCGATGCTGCCTATACCGACCTGATGGGTCGCGAGGTGGTCGACGAGCGCTTCGGTTCGCTCGGCACGATCGTCGAGATCATGTCGACGCCCGCTAACGATGTTTGGGTTGTCGAGGGCGATCGGTACGGCGAGGTGCTGATTCCCGTGATCGAGCAGGTTGTGCTCGATCTTCCCGACACAGGAACAATTTCCGTCCACGTGATGGACGGCCTGATCGATATGGACAAGTAGGGAGGACAACATGCTGATCGAGACCCTTTCGGTCTTTCCCGAGATGTTTGAGCCCGTCATGTCCACGTCGATTTTGGGCCGCGCCCGCAAGGCCGGCCTTTTTGATTTTAAAGCGTATAACCTGCGCGACTGGACGCACGACCGCCATCGTACCGTCGATGACGAGCCGTACGGCGGCGGGCAGGGCATGCTCATGAAGGTCGAGCCTATCGCAGAGGCCATCGAGGCCATTAGCGCAGAGGGTCCCAAGCCGACGGTGGTGTTTTTTACCCCCTGTGGCGAGCCCTTTACGCAGCATGTGGCCGAGCGCCTGCTCAAAAGCGAGCGTCTGCTGTTTGTGTGCAGTCGCTACGAGGGCGTCGACGAGCGTGCGTATGCGTATGCCGATGAGCGTCTGTCGATCGGCGACTACGTGCTTACGGGCGGCGAGCTTCCCGCTATGGTCGTTGCCGATGCCGTCGTACGCCTGATTCCCGGCGCCCTGGGCGACGAGATGAGCAATGTGGACGAGTCGTTCTCGACCGCCGAGGACGGAGGCCTGCTCGAGTACGCGCAGTACACCCGTCCCGCCGAGTTCAACGGCGAGGGCGTGCCGCCGGTGCTCGTGAGCGGCGATCACGCCAAGGTCGATGCCTGGCGTCGCAAGAACGCCATCGAGCGCACCTGCCGCTGGCGTCCCGATCTGATCGAGACGGCGCGCCTTACGCCCCAGGAGCGTGCGTACGCGCAGGAGATTTTGGACGCTTCGTATTCGCAGAGCGAGGAGTGAGAATGGTTCCATCGCAGCATTCCGCGTTGAGGGGCGCTTTTGAGTGGATCGCGGTCATCGCGATCGCATTGGTCGCCACCTTCTTGATTCGCTCGTTTGTGGTCGAGCCCTTTGTGGTGCCCACCGGCTCCATGGAGTCCACGATCGAGATTGGCGACCAGATCCTGGCACAAAAGGTGAGCCTCGAGCTCGGTCAGCCCGTCAAGCAGGGCGATATCGTGGTGTTTCACAACCCCGATGGCACCTCCGAGCATGATGTTCTTGTCAAGCGTGTTATTGCCACGGCCGGCCAGACGGTTGACCTGCAGGATGGCAAGGTGGTTGTTGACGGCCAAGCGCTCGACGAGGACTATACGACGGGCATGAGCTGGCCACTTTCGGTCCAAGCGCCCGGCGCCCAGGTAAGCTATCCCTACACCGTTCCCGACGGGTGCGTGTGGGTGATGGGCGACAACCGCGAAAACTCTGCCGACTCACGCTACTTTGGTCCCGTCGATCGCTCTGATTTGATCGCTGTGGCACTCGTTCGCTACTGGCCGCTCAACCGCATCGGCGCTATCGACTAAAAACCGCTATAGTACAGTACCTAACCGTGTAATCGTTTCGACGAGGGGATATTAGAGGCATGAACGCTTCATCGCTTTCCTTCCAAGACATCATCCTGCGCCTCCAGCAGTACTGGGGCGAGCAGGGCTGCGTCATTATGCAGCCCTATGACTCCGAGGTCGGTGCCGGTACCTTCCATACCGCGACCACGCTGCGCTCGCTCGGTCCCGCCGAGTGGCGCACCTGCTATGCGCAGCCCTGCCGCCGTCCTGCCGACGGCCGCTACGGCGAAAACCCCAACCGCATGCAGCACTACTATCAGTTCCAGGTGCTCATCAAGCCCTCGCCGGTCAACGCCCAGGAGCTCTACCTGGGCTCGCTGGCCGCCATTGGCCTGGACCCCAACGACCATGACGTCCGCTTTGTCGAGGACGACTGGGAGAGCCCGACGCTCGGCGCCTGGGGCCTTGGCTGGGAGGTCTGGCTCAATGGCATGGAGGTCACGCAGTTTACGTACTTCCAGCAGGTGGGCGGCATCGAGGTCGACCCCGTGCCCGTCGAGATCACCTACGGCCTGGAGCGTATCGCCATGTACGCCCAGGGCGTCAACTCGGTCTACGACCTGGTGTGGAGCTACCTGCCCGACGGCACGCCCATGACCTATGGCGACGTGTTCCTCGAGAACGAGCGCGAGTTCAGTGCCTATAACTTTGAGGTCGCTAACGTCGAGATGATGCGTCAGAAGTTTGACGACTACGAGGCCGAGTGCCACTCCTGCCTGGAGCGCAAGCTTCCGCTGCCCGCATACGACTGCGTCATGAAGTGCAGCCACGCCTTCAACCTGCTCGATGCCCGTGGCGCGCTGTCCGCGGTCGAGCGTGCCAACTACATCCTGCGCGTCCGCGCTGTCGCCAAGGCGTGCTGCGAGGCCTACATGGCCGAGGTCGCCGGAGTCAACGAGAATGCCGATCAGGAAGGCGAGGTGGCGTAAGCCATGGCAGACGCTAAGGATTTCCTGTTTGAGATCGGTACGGAAGAAATGCCCTCCGCACCGCTGAACAATGCCGTCAAGCAGCTTGGCACCATGATCGCCAAGGGTCTCGACGAGGCCGGTCTGGCCCACGGCGAGGTCCGTGTGATCTCGAGCCCGCGCCGCCTGGCTGCGCTCGTTGCCGACGTCGCCACCGCGACCGACGAGGTTCACGAGGTCAAGCGCGGCCCCGCGGCCAACATCGCCTTCGATGCCGACGGTAACGCCACCAAGGCCGCCCAGGGCTTCGCCCGCAAGTGCGGTGTGGCTGCCGAGGATCTGGTCCGTCGCGAGGACACCGACGGCCGTGAGTACGTCTTTGCCGAGAAGAACATCCCTTCCGCCCCGGCCACCCCGATCCTGACGGCCCTGTGCGAGAAGACTATCGCTGGCCTGCAGTGGCCCAACTACCGCTCTCAGCGCTGGGGTCACGAGCATGCGACCTTTGTTCGTCCGGTCCGCTGGATCTGCTGCCTTCTGGGCGAGGACGTTGTGCCCGTGTCGTTTGCCGACGTGACGAGTGGCAACACCACGCGTGGTCATCGCGTGCTTGGCCCCGGTGACCATGTGGTCGCCAGCCCCGCCGTCTACGAGCAGGTGCTCGAGGACGCCGGCGTGCTTTCTGCCGAGCGCCGTCGCGAGGCCATCCTTGCCGGTATCGCCGAGGTCGAGGCTGCCCGTCCCGGCTGCCATGTCGATACGCCCAAGAAGGTCTTTGAGGAGGTCATCAACCTCTGCGAGTGGCCGACGGTGCTCGTCGGTACCTTCGATGAGGAGTTCCTCAAGGTCCCGCACGAGATCATCTGCGAGTCCATGCTCACCAACCAGCGCTACTTCCCGATCTATGACGGCGAGGGCAAGCTCACGCGTGAGTTCGTGGTCGTCTCCAACAGCAAGCCCGAGAACGCCGAGCGCGTGATCGACGGCAACGAGCGCGTTGTGCGTGCCCGTCTGGAC
>CAVHBE010000024.1:3306-6260 GCA_963634045.1 Methanobrevibacter smithii | reverse complement strand
ATCCGGCCCTCAGGGTATCGGGTTCCCACATTCATCCGCACATGTACGGATGAATATGGGAGGTGTTCGGATAAAGTTGATAATCAAGGCCTCGTCGTATCAAGGCTAGAAATGTTCTAAAAATACTTGCATTATATTATTGAGAATATATACTAATAAGCAAGTACACCAGCAGTCACGTTCGAGAGGAGAACATCATGGCTGAGGAGAAGAAGACGTATAAGTTTGTGTGCACCGTTTGCGGTTACGAGGTTGAGGTCGACACGCCCGAGCTGCCCGAGGATTACGTGTGCCCGGTCTGCGGCGTTGGTCCCGATGAGTTTGAGCTTGTCGAGGAGTAGCTCGTAGACACACGACTTGCAACAACATATAGCTCTGTCCAAGGGTCCCGGTCGAATTCTCGGCCGGGACCCTTTTGATTTATCTGACGGTTTAAAACGGTCTCACGTGTTACAGATTGAGACGTTATATCTGGACAGTCACGCCATCCCAATTACATCCCCGTTAGCAGCACGATGTCGAGAATCGTCACGATGACGCCGATCCCTACGAGCAGCGCGTTGAGCGGGCGCGAGTTGGCGTATTTGCCCATAACGCGGGGCGAACTGGTGAGTCGTATGAGCACAAAGACCGTAATCGGCAGCTGAAGCGACAGCAGTGCCTGACTCCAGATGAGACCTTCAAAAGGATTTGGGACGATCAAGCACGCCGCCACTGCGCCGACGAAACAGACCGCCACCCCGATCGAGGAATGTCGGTCGTGGATGTCGTATTCCTCGTCGAACATGCCCGCGGTGATGGTGCCCGCCGCCATGCCCGCCGTCACACTACTCGATATGCCCGCAAACAGCAGTGCCACCGCAAAGATGGTCGAGCTTGCCGGGCCCAGAATGGGGGAGAGCGTGTCCGCTGCGACGGCGAGGTCGTCTACGACAATGCCGTGCGCAAAGAAGGTCGTTGCGGCCAGGATGACCATGGCCGAGTTGATCGCCCAGCCCACGCCCATCGAAAAGAGCGTGTCGAAGAGCTCGTAGCGCAGACGTTCCTCGATAACCTGCTCGCCTTGGCCTTCGAAGTGCATGGATTGGATGACCTCGGAGTGCAGAAAAAGGTTGTGTGGCATAACGACCGCACCCAGGACACTCACGATAATCGCAGCCGAGCCGGTGGGCATACTGGGTGTGATCCAGCTTGCGGCGGCCTGCGGCCAGTCGACCTTGACCAGCGTAAGCTCAGCCAAAAACGAGAGTCCTACCACGCCTACGAAGGCGATGATCCATCGCTCGGCGCGCTTGTAGGAGCTCGTCATGAGCATCGCCAACGATGCCGCCGCCACGATGACGCAGCCGGCGCGCACGGGCAGCCCAAAGAGCATTTGAAGGGCAATCGCGCCACCCAGGACTTCGGCCATGGCGGTGGCGATGGTCGCGAGATAGGCGCTGGCGAGTACTGCGCGTCCCACGATGCGGGGGAGGTAGCGTGTCGTGGCCTCGGCAAGACAGGTGCCCGTGGCGATGCCCAGGTGCGCCGCGTTGTGCTGCAAGACGATCAGTATAATCGTGGACAGCGTGACGATCCACAGCAGAGCGTAGCCAAACTGCGAGCCTGCGGCCATATTGGAGGCCCAGTTGCCCGGGTCGATAAAGCCGACGGTCACGAGCAACCCGGGGCCGATATGCCGGGCGATATCCAGACCTCCGTGGCCTCCGGTGCGGTGCGAGCCAAAGTGTTGTTTGAGATGGTTGAGCATGGTGAGCTCCTGCGTGCCGTTTGTTTGACGCCGCAAAGGATACCCGTTTTAGGCCAAAAAGTTAACCGAGACTAACAAAATAGTTGTATTTGAATAAGATGGTGAAAAGGGGGTTGCCGAAATGTCTTGATCTGTAACAACTAGGGATGGAAATTGGGTCTTACTGTTACAGATTGAGATGTTTGAAGCGGTGAGCTTACAGGTCGAACTTGGGGCCCTTGTTGCCGTCCTTGAGGTCGGCGGTGTCCACTCGTAGGGTGTGCGTTACGCGATTGTTTCGAAACGGGCGGGAAACACAACGGGCCGGCGATGCACCTAGTATGCCTAGTCAACTGACTGTCTAACACCTAGGGGAGGATCGCGATGCAGGCAGATTCCGCTCAGCAGCAGGGCCTTTATCGCCCCGAATTCGACCACGATGCATGTGGCATTGGCGCGCTTGCCGATATCAACGGCGAGCGCCATCACCAGATTCTGGACGACGCGCTGTCCATTCTGGTCAACTTGGAGCACCGCGGCGGTACGGGACTCGAGAAGAACACCGGCGACGGCGCCGGCATCCTGTTCCAGGTTCCGCATCATTTTTTTCGCAAAGAGGCTCAAAAGTGCGGCCAGATTCTGCCGGCAGAGGGCGACTATGGCGTGGCCATGCTGTTCTTCCCGCAGGATGACAAGGGCGTAGAGGATACCCGTCGCGTGTTTGAGGAGGGCTGCGCCGAGGCTGGCGTGCCGCTGCTCTTTTGGCGCGAGGTGCCGGTCGACCCGCACGACCTGGGCGAGACGGCCCGCGCCTGCATGCCCACTATCCTGCAGGCCTTCCTGGGCCGTCCGGACGACACGCCGGCGGGCGACGCCTTCGAGCGCCGTCTGTATGTGTGTCGCCGCACCATCGAAAAGAAGGCCGACGCCGAGTTCGCCCTGCGCGACAAGATCTTCTACGTGTGCTCCATGAGCTCGCGCACCATCGTGTACAAGGGCATGCTGGTCGCCACGCAGATGCGCCGCTTCTTCATCGATCTCAACGACGCCGCCGTCAAGACGGCCGTGGCGCTCGTCCACTCGCGCTACTCCACCAACACCACGCCCAGCTGGGAGCGCGCGCACCCCAACCGCTTTATCATCCACAACGGCGAGATCAACACCCTCAAGGGCAACGTCAACTGGATCCGCGCCCGCGAACCCAACCTGTATAGCCCCGTGCTGC